>JACPIY010000022.1 GCA_016187835.1 Deltaproteobacteria bacterium
CCCAGCGTGACGCGAAACTAAGGTAGCTGAGAAAAAACAGTCTATAGACTTTCATATTCAAGAGTTATAAAATAGGGTTTAAAAGCTAAATAGAAAGTAGGCGAGAAAACAATGAAATCTATAATGAGGCCAAATCGCGGTTCATGCATAAAATGGGTTTAACAATTCTGGCCTTAAAAGAAGGAGGTAAGGGGAAGATGAAAGGGCTAAGAATGAAATTAAAAACTGTAGTGAGTATTACGATTGTTTTGTCTACGTTTATATTCGCTTCGGTATTTGCAGAAGATAACGAACTTTTAACCCAGGCTAAAAAATATTTTAAGCCACTCCCCAAAGAGATACCTGCTCCGAGTTCTAATCCTACAACACCACAAAAAGTACAGCTTGGGAAAAAATTATACTATGATCCAAGGTTGTCCTTAAGCGGTGTTATAAGCTGCAACACCTGCCACAACTTAGCGACTTATGGGTCGGATAACGTTGAAACATCTTTAGGCCACAAATTCGCTACCGGTGGAAGAAATGCTCCTAAAGTACTGAATGCAGGATTTCATATCGCTCAGTTCTGGGATGGAAGAGCAAAGGATTTAGAAGAACAGGCAAAAGGGCCGGTACTTAACCCCTTAGAGATGGCGATGCCAAATCCAGAGATCGTTATAAACCGATTAAAAACAATTCCCGAATACGTAGAAGAGTTTAAAGTGGTATTTGAAGAAGATCCAAATCCTGTCAGCTATGATAATGTTGCAAAGGCCATAGCTGCCTTTGAAAGAATTCTGGTAACACCATCGAGGGTTGATAAGTTTTTAAATGGTGACACAAGTGCATTAACTAAAAAAGAAAAAGAGGGACTCCAGCTCTTTATATCAAAGGGATGCTTTTCCTGTCACAATGGCGTTGCTATTGGTGGAGGGATGTATCAAAAGTTTGGAGTTGTTAAGCCTTATCCATACCAGAAAGATTTAGGAAGGTACGAAGTCACAAAGAAAGAAGAAGACAAATATGTTTTTAAGGTTCCTTCTCTAAGAAATGTAACTAGAACATACCCATATTTCCACGATGGAAAAGTCTGGGATATAAAAGAAGCAGTTAAGATAATGGGAGAGACTCAGCTTGGAGTAACACTAACAGAGGAAGAGATAGATAAAATCGTTGCTTTCTTGGATTCACTAACAGGGGAAATTCCCAAAGATGCGCTGCAGCTTCCTGTACTTCCACCTTCTAGACCAGATACACCAAAGCCACAGCTATAAGGGGGGATTAAGGAAAGAGAGCTCTCTACTTTTTCTCCGTGGAAGTATATGAGTGTAGAAGATTTTTGTTTGACGATAGAGAGGATAATAGTGATACAAATAATTCATGTATAAAGATGTATAATAAGTTTACGCAATCTTCAATTAAGATTTTTAATTTTCTAAGGCCCTTGCAGTTTAGGGCGAAAGGAGGATAGTCATGAAAAAATCAGCAAAAACTATATCGCTTTTTCTTACGTTAGCTTTGGCTACCTCAATAAGCCTCTTAAGCTGTGATGGAGGTGGAGGAGGTGACGGTCAAGCAGGCGGGACGAGTACCATACGTGGAAACGTAGCAGATGTTGTTACTGCAATGGCACCGATGGGAGAAAAGTCATCTATGTTAGCTCAGCTTAAGGACTTACTTGGCTTCTCAAAAACAGCCAATGCCCAGGGTTCTGAGGTTGAAGGAATCACAGTTATAGCCCAACAGGATGGAAATGAGGTCGATGAAGATATCACTGATTCAAATGGCGGCTTCGATTTGACCGTCTTTGGCGGTGATGATGTAACTTTGATTTTCGTTACACCTACCTTCACTGTTTTCACAGTAGTCGTTGTCCCAGCGAACGCTGTGGTTATTATAGTTGTGATTCTACAGCCAACTCAGGTTGTAGTTCAGCAGATGCAGCAAGTGCTTGGACCTATCCGTTGTGAAGGTGGTATTTTTGAATTTGCCAAGGCAGAAGACACAGACTTTGTGATAGATGGGGGAGGCGAGGATTGCATAAGGGCTGAAGGAAATTGCATTGTTAACATTGACCCTGAGAATATTATACTTACCAACTGTGAGAGATGTATTCGTGCTGAGGATGAAGCCCAAGTGACGCTTACAACAACAGATGGAGATATTAGCTGCGATGCTAATGAGGATGGTATTAGAACTAAAGATAATGCAACTGTCAATCTGAGTGCTAGTGGTAGTGGTGACATTACCATTTTAGCTGGGGAGAATGGCATTAGGGCTGAAGACACATCAATAGTCGAACTAGATGCCACTGGCATATGTACAATCCAAGGAGATGAGAATGCTATTCGACAGGATGCTACTGCGACAGTAGATACTAGTGGTTGCAATGAGCTTAATCTCATAGGAGGCATACGCATAGACGAAGGGGATGAAGACGAGGATTAGGTCGAAATATAATGTAATGGAAGTTTATTCCTTAACTCTTTAAGTCTCTTCAGGTTTTTAATATCATCTCCTACTTCTTCAACCGGAGTCTCAACAATCATGTCTATGTGCTTAAGGTAAGGATTATTTACGATCATATTTATCAGTGGTTATATTAATTCAGAATCAGTAGGGGCAGCCCCCTGCGTCTGCCCTAATAAATGCCCAATAATGGGCAACTGTTTATTCCCATTTCTCGCATACTGTGCTCGAAATAATGCGGGGGTTTGTGCTGCTTTGATCTAATCCCTGACTCTTGGAATCATTTTGTATGGTATTAATTTGACCCGTTGCAGCTGTTGTTTGAACCTTTATGTGACTTTAGGTAGAATTCCCCTATCTTAATTGAACTTTTAATCTGTGATAGGATTATCTGCCAGTTTCAAGAAAGTTCTATTGAAAATGGTGTGAGACAAAATTTTCTAAATAGGAGATTTCTATGAGTGAAGGATGCTCCAGGAAAACGCTTTCTACATTTCCCTATGGAAATATTCAAGAGTGTAGCTGTGGAGGGTATTATGTGACCTTCGGTTATGTAACCCTTCGTCTCAGTTATCATGAGCTGAAATCGTAGGCCGAGACTTTAAATAAAGTAGTTAAAAACATTGAGACCAGTTTAGAAGACACATATTCAAAGACCAGCCCAGCCCAAAATAATAAGACTCAGAAAGAACTGTAGTTCTTAAAAAGATTTTCCATAAGCAAGATCGGATTTATCTCTGGCATGGTTTTTTGATGATTATGGCCTACTTATAACATTACCAATCTGTTAATATTTTGTCAGTTAATTAAAGTGAGTTTGATATACCTCTTCAAAATGTAGCGGAGGAGTTTAGTCCTCTATTTTGGCGATGTTGTTCCCACATGTAGAGACGCAAAATTTTGCGTCTCTACTTCATGGATGCCCGATTAATCCTGTTTTTCATATTGTTATGGGATCATTCGGTTATGAAAGGATGGAAACCTAAAGGTTGCCGTTATGAAACTAGATGTCTAAGTCTAAAATATATTAATTAAATTGTATTATCTTTCTCTTGACAACGGGAATTGAGATGGTATTTTTAATGCTGTTATGAGAATGATTTTCAATATTAAAAAGGTGTGTTGTTTTGTAATGCTGGCTTAGGAGGAACAGTATGAAAACAATTTACAGTAATAAAAATTCATTGGTTCTTTCCTCCTCCAGCATTGGCAGTATTAGTAAGTGCAGTTGTTGCGATTCCTATCATCTCACTATAGGGAATATAACTTTAAGATTAAGTCATCGGGATGTTATAACCCTTACTGAAATGCTTATAGAAGCACTTGAGCTTAATGCTATGTGTGACTTGAATGAAAAGGAATTTATACGAAAAGATGCATAAATTAAGACTGATCGTGGATTCAAGGTTTGGCACAGTTCATAAATGTGATTGCTGTCATGTATTTCATGTGACTTTTCGCAATGTTTCAATCCGTCTAAGCGGAGGGGAGATGTTTGGCTTGGTTGATCTCTTTAAAAAGGCTCTAGAGATGGAAGATAATCAAATTGGTTATGAAAAGAAAGCACAAGTTAACTGAGGAATAAAATTTAATCAATGTCTATTAGACAGGCTTGCAAACATGGGGAGCAGGGCAGGAAATAATTTATCTCTTTCTACTTTACCTCCACCCTGTTCCCCTACTTTTTATGTAATGAGCAGAAAAAAGGTTAGGAATAACAGGTAGGTTCTGTCTATAAAAATCGTTTTCCATTCAGATTGTAGAGTTAGTAAATGAATGCGATAGTTATTCTTTTATTTTCTATATTTCTTAACATACAACCCGTTCTTGTTGAAAGGGCTTTTTATGTTATGGGCACCATAATTGAATTTAAACTTTACTGTGAAGATAGGGAATTATGTAAGAAAGCTATATCCGATGCTCATTCAGAGGTAAAAAGGCTGGATGATATGTTGAGTAACTATAAAGCCGATAGCAAGCTAACGGAGGTAAACTCACTTGCTGGAACCGGGAAAACCCGTGTTCCACAAGAGTTTTTTGAACTAACAGGGCGTTCTCTATTTTTCTCAAATCTCACGGGTGGGGTGTTTGATGTAACCATAGGAAAACTGCTTGAACTTTGGCGAAAGGCTCAGCAAGAAAACACCCTGCCCGGTGCTAAAACTCTGGGAAAAACTGTCTCGGAGTGCATCGGATTCAGAAGAATTCAGCTTTATCCCGAAAAGAGCGAGATCGAAATAAAATCGCCCTGCCTCTCGATTGATTTTGGCGGAATAGGGAAAGGGTACGCAATAGACAGAGCTGTTAAGATTCTAAAAAGCAAAGGCATTAAAAGCGGCATTGTAAATTTCGGTGGTGAAATCTATGCAATCGGCGCCCCCCCAGGTAAAAAAGGTTGGTTAGTAGGAGTCAAAAATCCAATAAAACAAGAAGATGTACTTACTTTTATCGAGGTTAACGATATAGCTGTTTCTACATCCGGGGATTACGAAAGGTATTTTGAGATAGGTGGTAGGCGTTTTTCCCATATTATAGACCCGAGGACTGGTTTGCCAGTTGATTCTGTTCCCTCAGTGACCGTGATCGCTGAAAACGCTACTGACGCCGATGCTCTTTCAACTGCCATCTCTGTGATGGGAAAGGACAAATCTATCGAGGTTCTGAAAGGACTCGATCGGGTAGGAGTAATGATTGTAACGGAGGAGAAGAACAAGCATACCATATATAAAAATGCTTCTTTCCAAGGTTTTGAAGTAGCTGAATAGAGAATGTTTTTATATAGGGAACGCAATATGCGTTCCCTATATGGTTACCTATTTCTGGTGGAGTTATATAAGGTTCAAGTTAACTTAGGCGCCTTCCGCTAAATCTATATCTTTCTCCTCAATATGTCCTCATTTTTATCGGTGTTTTTTTTTTACCTTTTTACACTCATAAAAACTCTGGTAGTTTGATTATGAAAATGATTATCATTTTAATTAAAAGGAGGATATGAGATGAAGAAGTGGGATTCAAATCGTCTGTGGTTTAGTCTGCTAGTGGTTTTAGCTGTGTTTTTCTCGTTTGCCGATTTAAATGTCTCAGCCCAGGAGATGAGTCAGGAGGAGCGTATTAAAGAGCTAGAGAAGAAAATTCAGAGCCTTACAGAGGAAGTCCAAGGTCTGAGGTCAGAGGGTATAGGGGAGGGTAAGGTGAAGGAAATCGAAAGAAAACTCGATGTCCTAGCTGAAGAGATAGAAAACATTAAATCCGCAGCAGTGGTTAAAGAGCCTACATACGAGAAAGTTTATGGTCAGGGACCGGCTGCTTCAAAGGTTTATCTTGTAGATAAGGGGGTATCAATTGGGGGATACGGTGAGTTTACAGGGGAGTTTAAAAGAAGAAACGATAATATTGCCGATGCACTAAGAGCAGTTCTGTATTTTGGCTATAGGTTTTCGGATAGAATCATATTCAACTCCGAGATAGAGTTTGAACACGGCAATACGGATGAAAACCTGGACGAAAGAGCGGGGGAAGTTGCTGTTGAGTTTGCAAACCTGAACTTCTTGATTAATGATTACTTGAACATACGCGCAGGACTCAATCTTGTGCCTGTTGGAATTCTCAACGAGGTTCACGAGCCGACAACGTTTTTCGGTGCTTTAAGACCAGATGTTGAAAGGTTTATTATCCCCAGCACCTGGAGAGACCTTGGTGTTGGTATCTTCGGTCAGATCGTTCCCGGTCTAAACTATAGAGCCTATGTTCTCTCCGGTCTTGACTCAAGAGGATTTAGCGCGAAAGAAGGTATAAGGGGAGGAAGAAGTAATGGGAATAGGTCTCAGATTGATGATCCTGCTTTTGTGGCACGAGCGGAATATGTTGGAATTCCAGGACTTAAATTTGGCGGTTCGTTCTATATAGGGCAATCGGGTCAGAATGAAAAAGTGAACGGCAGGAATATAGATGGCTTGGTACAGATATATGAAGCTGACGCCCAGTTTCAATTTAGAGGACTCGAGGCAAGGGGACTTTTTGCTTATGTCAATATAGACGATGCCGATCTTATAAACCTGAACAACGGTCTCGAGGGTGCGGATTCAATCGGAGAGGAGCTTTACGGCTTTTACGTTGAGGCGGGTTATAATTTACTCTCCTTGGCTGATCTAGGTCAGTATTTTCAATATCTCGCGCCCTTTGTCAGGTTTGAAAAGTACGATACTCAGTACGGCGTGCCATCTGGATTTCAGCGTAACCCTGCAAATGACCGTATAACAGTGACCTACGGTCTTGGCTATAAACCAATTCCAAACGTAGTCGTAAAACTCGATTTTCAGGATAGAAGAAATGAGGACGATTCGGCAGATAACCAGTTTAACGTCGGTCTTGGATATGTGTTCTAAGTCAGGTTAAATATTCCTGGGGCATGGTCCTAAGCCATGCCCCTAATTTTATAAAGCGGGACTTTTTTATTGATTCTGAAAATTACGATACCCATTTCAATCCTTCTTGTTTTGCTCGTGCCTTCTCCTTCTTTTTCCAAAGTCTATATGACAAAGGGTGAAGCTTTAAAGTTGGCTTTTCCCGGAGGTGACCGCGTCGAGAAGAAGACCGTTTTCCTTACCGAGGAACAGGCTAAAAAAATAGAATCAATTGCAAAAACCAAACTCGAGTCAAAGTTATACGTATTCTATGTGGGGAAAAAAGAAAACGAAACGCTGGGCTATGCCGTTATAGATACTCACCTTTTAAGGACCGTGACTGAGACTATAATGGTGGTCATAAATCCAGATGGAATTCTAAGACAGGCTGAAATCCTCGCCTTTTTTGAGCCTCCCGATTACATGCCGGGGGATAGTTGGATGAACCTCTTTCATAGCAAAACCCTTGATGATTCGCTGAGGATCGGAAGAGGCGTCCCTAACATAACCGGCGCTACGATAACGTCCAACGCTATGGTTGAGGCGATACGCAGAGTAATGGCTGTGTTCGATGTTGCAGTAAAAGGAAATCAAAAGTTAGCCGTCGAGGGAAAGAAGTAAGTTGAGATTTTTCATATCCGGGGATATAAGGACAAACAGCCTTTTAAAATTGGTTATTGTATTCACCCTTGTCTTCTTTTTTTTTCTCTGGCTGACCAACCTTCTTTTGTACCTCAAAATCGGTTTCAGCTATGATTCTGTGGTCGAATATTACCGGGGAAATGAGGAGACCTTTCGCCCTGCGAAAAGCTATATAGGAATGCTAGAAGAGGCTCACTTCCATTTCTTCTCTATGGCCATAATTCTTGTAACTCTCAATCACCTAATTCTATTTACCCAAATCAGAAACCTCTGGAAATTAGTGATAATACTTGCTTCCTTCATTTCTGCTTTTGGAGATATCGCCGGCGGTTGGCTCATACTTTACGTCAGTCCTCTTTTCGCTTATCTAAAGATTGCATCTGTGGTGGTACTTCAAGTTTCATTAGCTGTTTTATTGGGGTTGGTTGTTTTGTTTCTCTATGAGAAGCAAAAAGAAGGAAATTACGGCAATTCTGTAAGACAATAGTATATTAAAGGTTGTCATTGCGAGCACATTCGTTTTCACTCAGTGTAAACTCCGCGAAGCAATCAGACACGAGGTGTCATTCCGAACGGAGTGAGGAATCTTAATGGATTGCTTCGTCACATCGTTTCTCGTCTCGCTATGACGTTCTTTGCTATGTGTCGTTAACTTAGCGAAATCGGTATAAAATAAAATTTTCGTGCCGATTCTCCCTGCAGTTTTAAACAATTTCCATCACAGAATGATTTGAATTGATGCAAAAATCCTTTTTAAACCTCAGACAAAAACCTTTGTTCGTCTGCTATTAAAATCATGCTCAATAACTAACTTAGCTATTGCTCTTGATATTTTCTCTCCGCCCGTGACCGACGGTTCGATCGGGTTTACATAATCGGTATCTTCATTGCATATAATACGTAAGTCGAGCAGGGGAATTCCTGCCGAAACCGCTTCACTGATGATACAGTCGTTGAATACAGTTAAAGCAGTAACCGCAAGCCGCTGCAGCACTGCATCGGGGAAGCGTGGGTAATAAATGGTGCACACTGTTGTTGGGAGTCCATGTGAAATTACATCCGTGAGCATCCGGTGATACTTTTGTTGAAAGTCCGCTCCAATCTGAGAAAGTCTATTTAGTACATCAGCCACAGACATTGCGCTTTCATATAAAAAGCCCCCATGACCCAAAGCATCATTCCCTCCGATGCTGATGATTATGTGACTGGCATCTTTTGGAAGACGTTTAAGTTGGATGTTAATGTCATGAGTAGTGCTACCATCTACTGCAAGTAATGTTACCTTCCATTCCTTTGTCAGCACATCCTGCAATTGAGTGCGGACATCTGGCTCGCCCTCAACATAGGCGGCATTGTCGAAGATTGAGTCGCCGAGTAGGATGATATGGTTCATAGTTTTATTGTTATCATTCATGTGGATTGTCTCTGATTCGCAAGCCTCTATAATTCCATAAGGTATAATATCTCACACCGCTCAGTGCTTTCTTTTTATTGATAGTGACAAATCCGTCCGCCCTGAGCCAAGTCGAAGGGCGTTCATGGTTCGACAAGCCTGTCCAGTTTATCGAAGGGCTCACCAGGAACACCGATGAATGTGTTATGAATTTGAGAAAGCCAGTATTTATCCACATTGTGTTTGTTGAGAGTTTGTCAAACGATAATGGCAACCAAGTGGAGTTGCCCCTACCTTAAAATTTACCCGATCTTAAAATAGAGATCATCAGCCAAAAGCCTAGAAACCCTGCGGAAAAAAATCCTAAGATGCTAAAAAAGGTCGCCCATGCTGATTTACCAAAAAGAATAAGGAAGAGTGAAGCCAGCACGAGCGTTGAGATTAGGAGGGTAATAATAAGGCGATTTATTATTGTCTCCCACCTTATTGCTCTCTTTTCAGCCCCTGAATCTTCTACCCGAACCTTGAGCCTGCCGCTCTCAAAGCTATCGAGTATGCCTTTTATTTGAGGTGGGGCTTCCCGAATAACGCTGGAGAGGGTTATGAGTGTTTTTGTTAAGTCCTTGGAAGCTCTATCTAGGTTATACCTCTTCTTAAAAATTTCCACCAAATAAGGATGTGATTCTTTAAAAATGTTTATATCCGGGTCAAGTTTTTTTCCTACCCCCTCCATAGTAATAAGAGCTTTACACATAAGCGCGTATTCGTAGGGAATTCTAATCCTGTGTCTGAACGATCCTTCAATTATATCTTTTATAAAGGCCCCAAGCTCCATGTATTTAAGCGGTTTTCCAAAATGCTTTTCGCAAATATCAATTACGTCCGCACGAAACTCGGACATATCCACTTCGTCTTCTTTTATACCGATTTTATAGAATATTTGAGCAACTTCCTCAAAGTCTTCTCTGGTGATCGCAAGAAGAAGCAGAAGCATCTTATCCCTTACTTCTTCCCTTACTCTTCCGGCGAGTCCTAAATCAAGATAGGCAAGCCTGCCGCCTTCCATAACAAATACGTTTCCCGGATGAGGGTCTGCATGGAAAAATCCGTCACGAAATATCATTTCAACAACTGCCCTTAGCCCCAGTCTTGCAATAAGCTTCGGGTCATACCCAAAAAGAGGAGTATCGGTAATCTTTACTCCTTCTACGAAATCCATGGTCAGAATCCTTTTCCCCGAGAGCTCGTTGTAAACCCCGGGGAAATATATGTCGGAATTTCCGTTAAAGTTTGTCCTAAATCTTTCTGCGTTTGCGGCTTCGATCGTAAAATCGAGCTCTCTCATTATTGCCCGTTCAAACTCTCTTACTACTTTTTTTGGGGTGTATAAGCTGAGTTCTGGAATACTTCTTTCGGTCATTCGCGCCAGTAGGTACAGTAAATCAATATCGCTCTCTATGAGCGGTTTTATTCCCGGCCGTTGAACTTTCACGGCAACTTGGGTCCCGTCTTTCAGATTTCCTCTATGAACCTGAGCAAGCGAGGCCGACGCTACCGGTTTGGAGTCGAAGGATTGGAATAACTCACGGATCTCGGCACCTAATTCAATCCTGACCTGGTCTTCGACTTCTTCAAAAGGAAACGGGGGTACGTTATCTTGCAACATTGAAAATTCATCAGTGTAAGAAGGGGGAATAAGGTCTGGACGCGTGCTCAGGATTTGTCCAAATTTTACAAATGTAGGGCCTAATTCTTCCAATACCTGACGGAAGCGTTCCGGATTGGAAGCGGTTTGTGTGCTTGGTTGAGGAAGAATTATACCGAGTACGCGGGAATCTCTTAACCCAAGTTTTTCAACGAAATGTCCGTAGCCGTGCCTTGCAAGGACTGTGAATATTTGCCTTAGTCTTTGTACATCTTGGATTCTAGTGAAAATAGAAAGGGAATTCAAATTTTCCTATTCAAATGCCGTATTACTAACGTTAATAACTTCAGTCCACCAGCAGACTAGTGGCCTACCCGGCTTTTTGTTTTATTTCTCTGTTTATAGGGTAGGTCACGAGTACCTTCGTCAAACTCAGGAAGGCTTGCTCGTGACAAATCCGCTAACGAATTCTATGAAAAAACTCCTCATTCAAGCCTTAGTTTTTTCCGAAGCTTTAAAACCTCGTATATGTTTTGGAGTTCATCTAAAATGGAATTTAGCTTTTCTCTACCCTTTTTTGTATTGAGAGCTTCCCTTGGCGTTTTGCCCTGGAGTCTTTCAAGAGGCTTGTCAATCCAATCGTCATAGTACTCATCTAGAACTCCATCCAGTTCGTTTTTACTATTCAAGCCTAGAACTGTCTTTTTGGACTTTTGACGTCCATGCTGTTTTCTGTCGATGTATGAATCTAATTGTCTAATCTTATCCTCTTGGCAAATGACAAGTCCAGCAAGCTTTCTCTCTATGAGATTCTTGGCTTTGGAGAGTAAATCAATTGAGTAGGACTCAATTGTGATTTTATCTTTTTCAATCTCTATAGTAACCGATATCTTATTCTTTCCTCTTCTTATCCAGGAAAAAACTCTAAGTTCATCTGTTCCGCCTTCTATTTCGTCGAGCGATTTGATTCCTCGTAAGATCTTCAGCGCTTTTTTATAATTTTTGAGGTTGTAGGTTGAGGATGCGGAAACAAGCTCATCTCCTTCAGGTGTCAAAAAACGCGGATTGTTTACAGTTTCCTCGATGTAATTCCCTATTAGAAATCCCCAATCTTTTAGATAATCCTTGAAAGTTTGTTTTTTCCCAAATGTCTTTTTATATTCCTTAAATTCACGATTGAAAAAATCTACAATGAGAGGTTTGAGTGATGGAGGATAAACTAAAATCACACCGGAAAAATAATTATTATTACCAGTTTTGATCGGCCTTGCAGAAACTATATCCAAGGGTTTAATTTGCTCGGATGATGCAGAGTCTTTTACCTGGAATACTTCGCCCGTAAAAATATCTTTTATCCGGCAACCCTCTTTTGGAAATACCTCTTCCACCTCAAAAAAGCTATGGAGATTATTAATCCAGTCTTTAACTATGTTTTTTTCGATGTCAGATAGACTTTCCCCCTCCTCTTCATAAAACCGCTCGATTATTCTTTTCCCTTCCCCCAATAATTTAAAGTTGTATACAAACCAATCAAAGAATTTTGCAAACGTAAGATCGTCGACATCTTCTTCACTTATATCTTCTATCAGTAGATCGGGGTCGTTTTTCCATATATAGAAAGCCTCTCCAATCTGAGCCTGTATTTCAGGATGGTGCGAGAAGTCAACGAGCCTTACTTTGAGGTTTTCCTCTGCCTGGTCAAATTTGTATTGAGTAAGGTCAACTACGGAATTGTCTTTATAACAACAATCCATAAATTTCCTTCCGCTGCCGCACGTACAAGCCGATTCCAATTCTTTCATGTAGATTAAGTTATATTATGTTAAATATCGTGTCAATTTGGGCTGCGTCTTATTATCCCGGCCTTAAATCAATTCTCAGTTTTATCTAAATTAAATTTATTATCCTTCTCAAAGTTGGCTTTACGAAACTCCGCGCTTTCCGGTAAATTCATATAAAAGCCGGAAGAGGAATCAATTTCAACTCTCACCTCTTGAATCATGCAATCAAGCAGGTGTCCTCCCATCTTTCTATCGTTTGTAATAAAGTGGAGGTGATAGCCGGGAACGTTCAATCCTTTAATATATCCCGGCATTCGAAACCCAACCGCTGTGCCTTTTATTTCGTTTAACTCAAATACGGTCTCTTTCTTCAACGCATCGGTGAGCGGTAAATATGTTTTTTCTTGCCTTGGGACGCTCCTAAACTTTATATATTTGAATGCTCCCTCAATCTTGATTGAATAAAAGATGTTGTTTGATGGAAGCAGGCTGTCTAAATGGTTTTGAAGTTTTTTAAAGCTCATTGCATTCTTTATCAATATGGTTCTATCTGGTTCAAAGAAAGTAACAGTGGCAAAGGGTGTTTTCATAGAATCATCCACGGGATAAACTTTGCCGTCGGCTTTTATCCGATAGAACTTGCCATTTAAGGCGATCATCTCTCCGTCAAGACTGTTAAAAGTGCCGAGTCCAAAGTCACCGTATTTTTTTAGCTCTTTGTATGTTACGTTTCCATCATAGAGACCCTTGAAGAGGGCATTGATTGTGGATGTTTGGAATATTACATCTCTATCGTCTGATGAATTAGACAATCCAGTCAGAGATATAATCAAAAACATTACTACTACGACTAACAAAATCTTCTTCATTTTCCCTCCTCAGTCTTTTCCTTTAAGCTGCATCAGTTCATAGAATCGGGATCTGGTGGGCTTGGCAGCCCAATGAATGCCCAGACTATAAGGAAAAGAAAGCTAACAACTAAAGGGAGCTTATTGTTATAATCATAGAAGACACCTGCAAGCATGCCTCCCATGGCTGAGCCGATGAAACCCGCTAAAGTATAAAAGCCTGTGGCAGAGCCGCGAATTTCGGATGTGACTCTCTGGGTTAAAAATGCAGGAAGCAATGATTGAAAGAGTGTATACCCTAAAAAGAAGGCGATGCCGGTTGCGTAGAGCATCCATTTCTGAATACCAAAAGCGATATATGCACCGAAACTTAAAATCAAAAAAAACCACGCAGCCAGTGTTGGCAATTGAAGCTTTCCCTTTTTTTCAGCACGTCGGACGTATGGAAAAATAAATAAGGCGCTTGGGATAAAGATTATCAGATAGACTTTCCAAAGCTCTGCCTGGTGCAAGCCAATTTGAGTCCAGCTCAAGGGATATGTAAAAAAGAACATATTTAGGCCAAAAGAAGTTATGAAAGTAGCCAGATAAAGTCGTCTAATTTCAACATGGTTAATTAATTTGGCAAATCCGGACTCGTCTTGTTTAGAATTTTCTGTTTTGATTGTAGGGAAAAATAAACCAGTAAGGAGCATTGCGAAAAGGCTTAAAGCTGCAAGTATATAAAACAGGCTACTGAAACCTAAGTGAGCAGCCAAAAAAGGTCCACCCAAAAGGCCGAAAATAAAGGCAATGCCTATGGCGATACCGCTGATGGTAAATGCCTGTGCTCTTACCTGAGGACGGGTTAGGTCACCTAAAGCAGCCATTGCCACGGCACTAACTGCCCCGCTTCCCTGAAGGAAACGGGCTAGGATCAAGTGATTTATGTTATCTGCTATGCCGCAGATTATGCTGCCCAGCGCTAATAGAAAAAGCCCAATGAGCAGAATGGGTTTTCTGCCAAAACGGTCGCTAGCCCATCCGAATGGGATCTGAAGGAAACTTTGGGCAAGCGCATATATGCCAAACGCAATTCCCGCAAGGGTTAGTGTTGCACCGGGGTATTTTATGGCGTATGTGCTGAAGATTGGGAGGATTAAAAAGATACCTAAAAGACGCAGCGCAATAATTAGGCTAGTAATACTAACAGCTTGTTTTTCTTGACGGGTCAGTATCATATGTCAACTTAGGCTTATATCTGCAAATTGATTAGGGCTGTTAATTTACCACAACTGAGTTGAAATTAAAGTTAAGTACTAAATAATAACTCATGTTACATACTTTTTGGTACCTAAGATTGGGTACTTAACTTTAGTTTCTGCAAGCCTATAGCCGGAATCCTATATGGTAGAGACGCCATTAATGGCATCTCTACTTTGTGGGCATTCGATAAGGCTTGTCTCCGCATTTTGGTGTCAGACAGATCCTTCGGCTAGGCTCAGGACTGACCCACCGTATATTGGTAGAACAGACATTCTTGACACATGAGATATTTTTTGAGTTTATCTCACGTGTCTTGTCTGTTATTGCCGTGCATGACGGAACGATTGTATGCATAACGTTATTATTAATCCACTTAAATGCATAATTCAAACCCCAATTTTTCCAATGGTTGAAGATCATACGATGGTGGATAAATGCCTCTATTGACAAAAGTTTATAATTTGTGAGAGAATAGTAACACTAAACAGAAAATAGGAGGGGCGATTAAGATTCTCTCCTTTCGATTGGAGGAGTTTTTCAATGAGCCCGGTGGAGCATGTACGTATACTGCGAGTTGTTGTAGCATCACCTGGTGACGTACAAGTCGAACGTAATACTCTGACCGGTATCGTGGAGGAACTGAACCATGGGATTGCAGCGGATCGTGGTTTGCGGCTCGAGATTTCTAGATGGGAAAAAGACGCTTATGCCGGTTTTCATACGGATGGGCCGCAAGGCTTGATTGATAATCTCCTGCGCATTAAAGACTGTGATATATTCATTGGCATTTTTTGGAAACGCTTCGGCACTCCTGTAAAGGATGCCAAATCCGGCACTGAACACGAATTCCGACTCGCCTACGAGGCCTGGCAAAAGAAACGCAGCCCTCAAATAATGTTTTACTTCAAGCAGAAGCCCTACGAGCCTAAGTCTAAAGAGGAAACAGACCAGTGGGGGCAGGTAATTCAATTCAAGCAAGATTTCCCAAAAGAAGGGCTATGGTGGTCATATAAGAATAAATCTGAATTTGAAAAACTTGTGCGTAATCAACTGAGTAACTTCATTAGATTAGAATTTAAGGGGAAAGAAAGCTCTTCGGTCAAAGCCGAAGAAGAACCAATAATGAACATCAGACAAATTCAACAAAGCCAAGACCCTGTGATTACTAATATGGCATCGGGAGAACTCTCTCAAAAAAGGATAGGTTTAATAGGAGAAATGCAAGAATTCTTTATTCGATACGATGAGCAAAAGAAAAGAGTAGAGGAATATGGATCGGAATTCTTGCCATTAATTAACCGTGTAGCGGTGGCTCCGGATATCAATGACGAGGAACGTGGGAAAATAAGAAAATAAGGAAGCTATAAAATTCAATTCGGAAGATCCCGTCATTCATCATAACCTTTATTTGGTATATAATGCCAAAAACATGTATAAGGAAGCGGAAAAGAGCCTTCGTAAGGCTATCGAATTAGACCCCAACAACCCAATTTATGCCGAAGAGCTTAAAGTCCTTGGAGCTAAGATACATTAAGAAAAATGCATCTCGAAGCGGTGGTGAGAGCGCAAAATTATGTAGCGGAGGACTTTAGTCCTCCATATTATTGCGACCTAAAGGTTGCCGCTACATTGATTATTCACTCTCTGTCATTCTGACAGGTTTTGAGCAAGAATACAGTTACTATGGTAGAGACGCCATTAATGGCGTCTCTACTTTATGGATGCTGAATTAAGAATTTCGGTCATGACGACAAAGGAAGCGTCATTCCCGTGTAAGCGGGAATCCAAGTAGAGACACAAAATCTTGTGTCTCTACAAATTAATGCCTTCTAAAGCTGTGTAGGCAACGTGTCCCTTCGACAGAGCTCAGGACGTGCTTGCTGGTGGGTTACCCTAATTCCCAAGTTATAGAACTCGCGTTGAACTGTAACAGGATCATGGCAATGCACTGCCTATGGTTCAATCTTCGTCCCTAGTACTTTTAGAAACTTCGCTAACCACTCTGGATGCGCGGGCCATGCCGGAGCCGTGACCAGGTTTCCGTCAACGTGTGCCTTGTCTACAGGTATGTTGACATATTCTCCACCCGCGCGTTTCACATCAGGGCCAATGGCGGGGTATGCAGAGCAGCTTCTCCCCTTAACTACTCCCGCAGCTACGAGAACTTGAGCCGCATGGCAAATTGCAGCAAGGGGCTTATTCGCCTTGGCAAAGTGTTGCACGATATCAAGCACCCTATCATTCAGACGGATGTATTCCGGCGCACGTCCCCCAGGGATTACCAGAGCGTCATAATCTTCCGCCTTTACTTCGTCGAATGTGGCGTTGAGGGCGAAGTTATGACCTGGTTTCTCGCTGTAGGTCTGGTCTCCCTCAAAGTCGTGCACCGCCGTCCTGACCTTGTCGTTTGCTTTCTTGCCGGGACAGACTGCGTGGACGGTATGCCCCACCATAAGCAGTGCCTGAAAAGGCACCATCACTTCGTAATCTTCCACGTAGTCACCAACTAACATCAATATTTTCTTTGCGCTCATGTTAGTTACCTCCTTTTCGTTGTTTTAAGTTTTGCAAATTGCACTTAAAGTTCGTGTCTAACAGAAATTCGCAACAAGCGGATGTTGATTTTCTATCCGGTGTTATCTGCTTTTTATGATCTGTTCTTTTGTTTTCCTAATAGCGTTTGAAATAGCATTTTTAAATCGGTCGTTTATTCCCTCGGACCCTATATGTTGTACCAACCATAAGCCGCTAGTTCTAATTTGTTTCTTGGGTGAGAAATACTCTAGCCAGTTATTAGATGGTTTGCATAATTCGCAATGCGATACTGTTCCAATCAGATAACTCTCAAGTCCTTTACTCCCCATTCTTTCTACTTGTTTGTTCATAGTAATAAATTTAAATGAAAATTTTTGTCTTAGAATTTTGGTAATTTGAGATTCTATATTTTTCCCTTTCTGAATATTTCTTAAGCTACTATACTTCTTTCGTTTTTGCCTTGTTGTAAAGTCTATTTCCCAAATTTTTAGATAATCATCTTTCTCTTTGTTCAATAGTGCTCTCCCAATATGCTTTCTGAAAATACTTCTATCCGATGGTTTTAGCATCATCTTATCAAAGTTCATCATAGATTCATTTGACAAGAAATGTTCTTTTAAACGACTTCTAAAATTTCCATCTTTGTGAGTACCAATTCTAACGATTCTAGGTTGGGTGCTACCATGTCCCCAAAATTCGCCTTTCTGATAGAAAAAATATATGCCATTGATAGGGAGAATATTGGTATCGAAGGGATATTGAATCAATGGGAGTGATTCTAATTCGGTGTGTAGCCAATGACAATATTCTGTTGTAAGTTTGCAAAAAACCATTGTTATTCAATCTGATCAAATTTATTGATTAGTTTTATCTTTACTCCCTCTTTGCGTAATCCATCAACCAACTTTCTGTATAATGGATGAGAATAGTGTGACTTATAGTTTCCATATAAGTAAACTTCGTAATTTTTTAACTTTTCCTTGGACCAATTTACTAATTGCTCAAATTCTAAATCAGTAACTAAATTAGGATGTTTTTCATACCATTTATGCTTTTCATCAGGGAGCCAAACTCCGTAGAGATCAGAGAATATTGCCCACTTCACATCCCTTTTCTTACAAGCATTAATAAACCTTTGGATCTTTTTGCCAACATACAACGTGTCGGGAGTAACTTTTTCATTAGTTTCCTGGTAGCGATCGTCTTTTATGCCTGTACAGTGAGTGATATATAGTTTCGTCATTTCTTAATAATGCCAAATAATTTTTTTCTTATCTGTTGATGATATATTTCCAATTTAAAAAGTGTGTTTTGTATTCAGGTGCAAGTCTCACTGTTTAACCTATATTCTCTATGCTATTTTTTTAATTCCGTCTCATAAAATCATATCAAACCCATCTTATCCTTGTCAATCCTTGGTATAGAAATCTGCTTGATAGCAAACTTTGAACTGCTGAGTTATAATGATTATGTTAATCAGCAAGTATGCTAGAATATCAACACAAAAGAGAGAAAATAGTATGACAAAGCGTATATCAGCAATGGATTTAAGAAAACGCCTTGGACAGATTATGAATGAGGTCTCATTGCGGGATAGTGAGTATGTTATTGAGCGGGATGGAAAGCCAATGGCTGCAATAGTTCCTATCTGGAAGTTTAAGCAGCTCGAAGAAAGGAAAGAAGCTTTTTGGAAGAGGGTTGAAGAGTTTCGCGAAGAAGGAAAAAAGGTAAGAAAGAAAGAGATTGAATCAGTAATAACTGAAGCTGTAAAATCAGCAAAGAGCAAATAACCTTTGTTCAGAGTGGTTTTCGATGCAAATCAATTTGTAAGTGCTATCCTTAGTCCTGATGGAATTCCAGCTAAAGCACTAAACGCCTGGCGTGACGATCTTTTTAAACTGATAATCTCACCATCCATTATAAGTGAGATTAGGCGCGTGCTTAATTACCCTAAGCTGTACAAAATACATAAAAAGAGCTCTAAAGAAATTGACCTCTTCTTAGAAGATTTTGAAGTCCTTGCTTTTCTTGTACCAGAGAAGCTTTCTATATCTGTTGTGGCGGATGATCCCACAGATGATAAATACCTTGTCGCAGCACTGGAAGGAAGGGCAAGTTTTATTGTAACTGGCGACTCCGACCTTCTTAAAATTCGAGAATATGAGGGAGTAAAGATAGTGACACCGAGAGAATTTTTAGGCGAGCTAAAAGTGCGAGAAACAAGGTTGCAAAAGTAGGTTTAGTTATTAATTCCCTAACCTATTCCCAGTAGATTTGTCAAAGATATGTAGCTTTTCGAAAGGAATTTTGAAGAATGCTCTTGTTCCGGGAGTAATCTTTTCTCCTGCCAGCACTCTGCCTTTTATCTTTATCTCCTTCCACAAACCATCTACCCACATGTCACTTCCGGTAGGTTCTAACAGGAGTACTTCTCCCTCCAGCACCGTCTCATCACCTTGAGCACTAACAACTACATCAGAAGGTCTTATTCCAACAATAATATCTGTTTTCTCAAACCGCTTGAGGACAGGGTCCAGAATGGCTATGTCTTTTAACAGCGAGCCGTCAATGATATTAATTGGGGGACTACCGATGAATCCGGCGACAAAGAGATTCGCGGGCTTTGCGTATACCTCCATGGGATGGCCGCATTGTTGAATCTTCCCCTGGTAGAGGATTGCAATCCTGTCTGAGAGTACCATGGCCTCTTCCTGGTCGTGAGTAACATAAACGGTTGTTATCTGTAATTCCCGATGTAGCTGCTTTAGCTCTGCCCTCATTTCTATCCTCAACCTGGCATCCAGATTAGACAGGGGCTCATCCATCAAAAATACTCTGGGTTTTCTGATGAGTGCACGGCCCAGAGCCACCCGCTGTCTTTGTCCGCCGGATAGTTCTTTGGGTTTTCTTTTTAAAAGAGGTTCTAAATCCAGGATTGCTGCCACGCGATTGACCTCTGCATCTATCCTTTCCTTCGGCAATTTCTTCACACGCAAAGGGAAGGAGATGTTTTCATATACGCTCATGTGAGGGTAGAGGGCATAACTCTGGAAAACCATGGCCACATCCCGCTCGCCGGGAGAGAGGCCGTTAATGGGGACTCCGTCAAAATATATGGTGCCGCTGCTTACCTCCTCTAACCCTGCAACGATGCTCAGTATAGTGGATTTTCCGCAGCCGCTGGGCCCCACAAAAGTAAAAAATTCCCTGTCCTCAATCGTTAGATTAAGGTCTTTCACCACGACCACATCCTTGAATCTTTTCTCGATTCCTTGAAACTTTATCTCAGCCAAAGTTCTACCCCTTGATTGCCCCTGCGGTCAATCCTTCGATAATCCTCCTCTGGAATGCAAAGGCAAGGATGATGATAGGTATAGTCACGACCACTGAGGCCGCTGCGATTTCACCCCACGGTACTTCATGGACGCCCGGAAAAAGGGCGATCCCGACCGGGATTGTCCTGGAGGCAACCGTTGAAGTAAATGTCAGGGCGAAGAGAAACTCGTTCCACGAAAAAATAAATACCAAGATAGCGGTAGCAAAAAGCCCGGGCGTGGATAAAGGTAAAATGATTTTGTAAAAGGATTGAAAAGCCGTACAACCATCCACCCTCGATGCCAGGTAAATTTCGTGGGGAATGTCTCTAAAAAAGCTGGTCAACACCCAGATTGTCAGGGGGAGCGAAAAGGTTGTGTAGGTAATGATCAGCGCAAGCAGTGTATCCCTCATTCCCAAAGCCCTGATGATAATGTAGAGAGGGCTTACCGTTACTATAGGGGGAAACATGGAAACGGATAGGATAAAAGCCAGGATTAGTCCTTTCCTTTTTACCTCCAGCTTTGCCAGGGCAAAGGCCGCCAAAGAACCAATGACGAGAGAGAGGACGGTAGTAGAAGTGGCTACAACAATACTATTGGCAATGATCCTGAAAAAGGGGTGATCCTTAAAGATGGAGACATAATTCTCGTTTGTAGGGCTTTGGGGTAAAAGGGGTGGTAATGTGGTCAGCTCTGCTGCGGGTTTTAGGGATGTAATGAACTGCCAGAGGAAAGGGCCAAGGCAATAAAGTCCAACAATAACCAGGATGATGTAAAAACCTAATCGTCTCATTCTCTTTCCCTTCTTAAAAGTTTTACATAAAAGATGGTGATTATAGCCACAGAGAAAAATACCGTTACGGCGATTGCAGAGCCATAGCCAAACTGTAGCGTTTGAAAAAGCGTCTTGTAGGCATATATAGACAATGTCTCGGTCGTGTTGGCAGGGCCTCCACCTGTGAGAACATAGATGGCGTCAAAGACCCGGAAGGCATCCAGAGTTCTAAAAATGAGCACGATGAGGATCATCGGCTTAAGAAGTGGAAGGGTTATACGTTTGAAGATATACCAATTCGAGGCGCCATCAACCCTAGCCGCCTGATACAAATCAACCGGGATGGTCTGCAAGCCGGCCATGAGAAGCAGGGCAACGAAGGGAGTAGTTTTCCAGACATCCATAAAAACTGCGGCATTGAGTGCCCAGAACGGACTCCCAAGCCAGTTTATATTGGCTTCGAACAGGTAGTTTAAAATGCCGTAGTCCGGGTTATACATCCACTCCCACATCCTGGCAGAGACAACAGTCGGAATGACCCATGGGATCAAGATAATGGATCGCATAATGCCCTTACCCTTGAACGCCCTGTTTAAAAGGACGGCTGCGCCAAGCCCAAGGGTAAGTTCTAAGAAGACCGAAGCACCTGTGAAATAAACGGTATTGTAAAGGGCGTTCCAGAACCTCTCGTCTCTCAATAAAAATCCGTAGTTTTCGAGCCCGACAAACTTTGAAATATTAAAGATGATAAGGCGACGGTGGAGACTCAACCAAAGGACATAGAAAAGAGGATAGAGCGTTACTCCGGCTAGAATAAGCAAGGCCGGAGCCAAAAAGAAAAAGTGGGGTTTCCCTAGAACCTGGGGCATTCCCGACTGGATCGGGGATAGAAAGGGAGGGATTTTAGGGTTCCTCTTACGAGACATTAGTCCTCCACACTTAAAATAAATTCTATCTGCTTCCTAGCAGTCTTTAATGCCTCCTCCGGCTCCTTAATTCTAGATAATACAGCGCTGAACTCAGGCTGCATAACCTGAGAGATCATCATATAAAAAGGGGTCACTGGTCTTGGCCTTGCACGTTCAAACACTTCATATAGACTTGCTATAAAAGGTTGGGCGCGAATTAAATCCTCGTCGTCATACAGTTTCCTTAGTGTTGGCCTATAGCCAACGGTTAGGGAAAGGGTCTTCTGGGCCTCATAGGATGTAAAAAAACTGATGAACCTTTCGGCCTCTTTTGGATGCTTCGAGTATTTATTGACACCCAACTGCCATCCCCCGAGAGTTGAAGCGGACCGATGACCGGGAAAACCAGGGAGGGCAGAAACACCGACCTTGCCTTTTATTGGGGAATCATCTCTTTCAAAAAGATTCCAGGCATAGGGCCAGTTTCGCATAAAGACGGCTCTTCCCCTGCTAAAGATATGCCTTGTAGAATCCTCGACGGCGGTCGTGACAAACTCAGGAGTGACACGGTATCGGTAGATGAGGTCTCTCATTAAGGTAAGTGCTTGCTGGTTTTCAGGGCTGTCAATGACAACCCGGTCGTCTATGATGATGTCACCATCGTTACTCCAAATATATTCTAGGACATCGCAGACGAGACCTTCATACTGCTTTCCCTGCCAGATAAAGCCGTAAAGCCCTGGCTCCTTACGGGTAATCTCGGAGGCGATTCTGACAAGCTCATACCAGGATTTCGGAGGAGAAAAGCCGTACTTCTCGAGCAAATCCTTTCGATAGTAAAGAACTCCTGCGTCAATGTACCATGGTATCGCATATATCCTGTTTTGATAGGTTGCCGATTCGATGGGGCCTTGAAAGAAATCTTCCCTGCGTTCTTGTGGCAGAATATGGCTTAGGTCTCTTAGCCATCCTGCCCTCGCAAACTCTTGCACCCATATAACATCTATGCCAAAGACATCGAAATCCGATGACTTTCCTTCTAGATTGATAGCATAGAACTGGTGCTGTTCATCTGTTGCGGCTGGCAGGGTTTCATCCTTTACCCTGATATCGGGATTCTGCTCTTCAAACTCCTCGATCAATCTTTTAACCGGTTCTGGGTCTCCAAACACCTTTCCGTGCTTGAAGACAATGGTGATCTTCTGTTTTTCACCTGGTGGCGGTTCTTGGGTACAACCTTGAAACACAAGGACAGAACACAATAAAAGATGCAACATTATGATTATCGTAATTTGGTGCATTGCTAGCTCAGAAAAAAACCATCTTCCTAAATACCGATTGCGTATGAAGAGGCCGTATAATTCTCTAAAGTAGACTCATGATTGCCGTTCATGGTTCGACAGGCTCACCACGAACGGCTTTCTTCAGATACCCTGTTTAAATACCGTTCACCCTGAGCCCAGTCGAAGGGCGTGTCTATCCTCTTAAACCATTTGTGAAATACGGCCTGTCTAAAAACTTAGTATAACTCATATTTGAATGGTTTAGATATATCCCAATTGGGCAGAATATATGAGCATCAAGATTGCCTTATACTTTCATTATCCACTGATGAAAGAATCTTAGCAACCCCTTCGTGAACTTAATATATACCATTGGAATTTTTTATCTTTGAGTGG
>JACPIY010000027.1 GCA_016187835.1 Deltaproteobacteria bacterium
CCCTCGAAATATTTAACCTCTGCTTTACCTTTTTTATGATCTGCTTTTGCTTCCGCTACTCCATTTATTCTTTTTAAATTAGCTTCAACTGACTTATCACAATGTGAGCAAGTCATACCATCTATTTTTAGTGTTGTACTTGCAAGGTCTTGGTCACTCATTTTTGAACCTCCTGCTGTCCAGATTTTATACTTACTTCACTACTACTTAAGTAGCTGCTTTACTTCCCTTCCTTATCAAGAGGAATTGCTTTAAAGCCGGCATTCTCAATTGTTTTCACTATCTTATCCACCGTAACTTTGCCCTCTTCATAGCTTACTTTAGCCTCTTTATCTTCGTAACTGACATTAGCATTTACTACACCGTCTAGTCTTTTTAAAGCAGTTTTTATGGTAAGGGGGCACGTCCCGCACGTCATACCTTCCACTTTGAATATGGCTTCTTTCGTATTTGCAGTACTTTCTTTACCTAGAGCCTTACCTGTAGGACAACAAACATAAAAATTCACAAATGCAACTCCTGAAAGTATCACCAATGCGACTATGACTTTGGTTAAAGCTTTCATATCGTTAACCTCCTTTTTTTAATTTTCTAGCTCATAAAAAATCCAATAATATTTGGTGAAAAGATAGTTGCAACTACCAATATAGCTGCTATCCAGAGAAGGATTTTATTTAGTCTCTTTCTGCCGGGATTTACTGCACAGCTTGTGCCGGGACTGCATTCTTCTCCACCTCTATAAGCGAAAAAGAAACCAAATGCCAAAAACCCAAAAGCTATCGTTCCAAAGATCCATCTGTATTGTTCGAGCTTCGCAAAAAAAGCTGCTCCACTTAGTCCAAGAACAACAAATACCAGGGGACCTATGCAGCATAACGATGCTAAAAGTCCCGATACTACAGAGCCTATGGAAGCAAAAAGTGTCATTTTTTCAGTTTTATCAGCCATTCTTCCAGTCTCCTTTTACTAAATTCTAGTACATGCGTAAATATGTTCGGCATTTTCGGCTATTATCTGGCTTGCGAGGTAAATAATTTTTTGAATCCTCTCATCTGTAACTTGGTAGTAAATGTTCTTACCCTCTTTTCTAGATGATACAAACCCACACCATTTGAGACATGCAAGGTGGTTTGATACGCCGCTCTGTGATATTCCGAGATTAGCAATTAAGTCCGTTACGTTTCTTTCCTTTTCAAGAATAAGCTGGATGATTCTTATCCGTGTAGGATCACAAAAGGCTTTAAAGAACTTAGGCAGAAGGTCTTCTATTAAGGATTCTGGAAGTTCAGTCTTTTGAGCAGTCATAAAATACCTCCTTACTTTGTTATATTTAAATATTATGATGTATCAGATTAACAAAAGTTTCAACTTAAGTCAAGAGGATTTTCCCTGAAAATTCGTATAAAGTATCGAGTACCTTCACAGATAACGTATCCTGAAGCGTTATAAATGAGAGTTACAATAGGCCATATAAAGGAATAAAATACTTATGAAGATAGTAAGACTTAAAAGAAAAGCTAATGAAAATGAAGAATAAAAGATGGCTAGAAGTATCAAATTAACAGCATTGGGAGGGCTAATAACAAAGGCATTATATTACAAGCCTGTAGAGGCAACGAGTGTTATTCTTTCAGTTTTATCGGCTACTTTTCAGTCTCTTTTGTTAGCATTAGTTCTCCTCCTTCGTATCCAGCACCTCCATTATTGAGCATTCACCCGCTGGTCCCTGTCCGCTACACATTGCTACAAGCTTTGTGAGTGACTTCTTTATTTTTTGAAGTGCTTGGATCTTTTCTTCAATCACGGTAATTTTGGTCTCCGCCCGTCTCTTGACGTCACCGCAAGTGGTATCTGGGGCAACTCGTAAGGAGAGGAGTTCCGAGATCTCCTTGAGAGAGAATCCGAGTTCCTGAGCACACTTGATGAACTGAATACGTGCGACAATGTCGTGAGAGTATTGGCGGTAACCAGACCTGGGTCGAGGCGGTTTGGGTATGAGACCACGGCGTTCATAATAGCGGACTGTCTCAATGTTGACTTCTGCATTTTTAGCCAGTTGCCCTATGGTCAAATTCTTCATTTTTGCCTCCATTCATAGTATAAGCTCGGTACCAAGGTACGGAGTCAAGTGTTTTTTGGATTTTATTTTATTCATAGTCAAAGCTAGTATATTTATCTTGTTATTTCGGCTAGTCTAAGATGCGCGTAAGACATGACAATTAAATGTAATATCTGATTGAAGATTGTGTTATAATGGGATATGGCTTGAATCTCCTTTGTTAATTGAGCTAAAGGCGATTATTCTCAATCCCCTCTAAGGAGTATTAAGCCTTCTTCATAATTTTTTACCGGACACTACTGATTATTTATATTAATAAATCCTAATTGTTGATTTAGGGATTTTAACCAAAAAGCTCATGGATTGATTACTTGCGAGACATCACCGGATAAGGGTTAACTTAGCATTCATATCCCTCCCCATAATTTATTAATTAATTTTTCTTATTCTATGCCTGTAAAAACCGGTTCATTCAATGAGGTCAAGCTATAACTAGACGTGATCAATAGATGAAGAACTGCTGGTAACATGGACCATTATTTTATGTCTATTATCTTTCTCAATCTATTCCATTGAAAGAGTGCTCTTTAATTATTCCCTTAATTAAAGAATACTGGCTTTGAAACGTTTTATAATTAGCCTCACCTAAACTAAAACGTCTTACATTTTCAAGCAGAAGTCTATCAAAACATATTAAAGGCTTCCGGAAGGTAATGAACAGTATATAAGCCCATTAAGGAGGTGAGAAACCATGAAACATCTCGATTTGCCCTTAACCATGATTATTGGGGTTTTTCTTCTCATATCTTCTTTGACCTTAGCCGCGGAAGAGCAGAAGATGGGGGGAGAGGAAGCAACCATTACTGGGCAGGTGGTTGATCCGGCTTGTTATGTGAGTCAGGGGCTAAATGGTGAAACACACGCAAAGTGTGCCACTGCCTGTGCAAAAGCCGGACAGGCTCTTGGACTTCTGGACAAAAAAGCCAGTATCCTTTACCAAGTTCTAGAACCGGCTCCGGGTGCAGATCCAAACAAGCTTCTCATAGACCACGTAGAAAAGGATGTTACTGTAAAGGGTAAGGTCTTTCACAAGGACGGTATGCATGCTATAGTTCCTGCTGAGGTCAAACCATCAGCCAGTTAATTAAATAACCTTTATTAAGGGATGGCAGTGTCAGTAAAGATGCTTCCTTCCCTTTTAGTTACCTACCGTTAACTGCAAAACCCAGTTAATATAGTTACAAAGGCCGGCTTAAAATGAAAAAAAACATTTTTATATCTGTTTTTCTTTTAGCAACTCTATTATTGCTCACCTCATGCAAAAAAGAAAAAGAAGAAGTTTCGGCTCTAGAATCAAACCACACCCAGGTCAAGGATTTCACTCTTACCTCGCTCGATGGAAACAGAGAGGTAGGGCTTAAAGATTTTAAAGGCAAACCCATTGTGATTAACTTTTGGGCTTCGTGGTGTGGCCCCTGCAGAGAAGAAATGCCATTCCTTGAAAAGTCATGGAATGAATATAAGGATAAGGGAGTAGTATTAATCGGAATAGATGTGCTTGATGATGAAAAGAACGCTAGGGACTTTCTTAAAACATTTGGAATTTCCTATATAAATCTAAAAGACCAATCAGGAGAGGTCGCAAATAAGTACGGTGTAGTTGCACTGCCAGCAACAATTTTTATAGACAAAAAAGGAAGAATAATCAGAAAGAACTACGGTCCGTTTTTAGGTGAGGATGGGGAGAAAAACTTCATAAGTTATGTTGAGGAGATAGCAAGGTGAATCCTGCACACGCAGAGGTAAGCTGGATTTTTGCGTTTCTTGCCGGAGTGGTCTCCTTTATATCTCCCTGCGTGCTTCCGCTTATTCCGGGCTACGTCTCCATGGTTTCAAAGCTATCATTTGAAGACTTAACCAAAGACTCTACAGAGGGAAAAACGGGGAAAATACTTTTTCCCAGTATTCTTTTCGTCCTTGGCTTTTCAGCAGTGTTTGTAACACTGGGGGCTTCGGCATCCTTCATTGGAGCTTTCCTGCAACAACAAAAAATACTTCTTCTAAAAATCTCCGGGGTAATTATCATCCTTTTTGGTCTTTTCTCAATGGAAATAATCAAAATCCCCCAGCTCTATAGGGAAAGGAGAATTAACCTGCCTGAAAGCAATCTGGGGCTTATTGGAACTTTTTTCCTAGGAATTGCTTTCGGTTTTGGCTGGACGCCCTGTGTGGGACCCATTCTTGCCTCAATTCTTTTATACGCAAGCACATCTGAAGCCGCGGGCAAGGGGGCAGCCCTTCTCTTTGTATATTCCGTAGGACTGGGGCTTCCTTTCCTGCTAACTGGAGTTGCCCTTTCACGTGCTCTAAAAGCTTTTGGCTGGATAAAGAGGCATTACAGCCTATACAAAGTTATAGTTGGTGGAACGCTTATTTTAGTAGGAATTCTAATGGTTACAAACAACCTTTATTACTTGAATATTTACGGACAAAAGATTCTTGACCGTGCAGGGCTGGATTTCTGGAAGAGCTTTTAATCGGAAATCTAAGCTATGCACTTACGCCTCCTTAAATAATCCTCACTTTTTTACAAATCAATACGAGTTTCATTTTGTCAAATTTACACGTTTAACCTGTGCTCTCTTGACTAGTTATCAAGAATTTTTATAATTTAGGTTACCCACTAGCAATAAGGAGATTCGAGTTAGAGGTGCCGATTTACGAATATATATGCAAGAAGTGTGAAAAAAAATTTGAAACACTGGTTTTGGATTCGGATGACAAAATCACCTGTTCCGAATGCGGAAGCAACAAAATAGAGAGATTATTCTCCACTTTCGGTTTTAAATCCAAAAACTCAACTCCTCTATCATCCACATCTATAGACACCGTCGGCTCGGCTTGTGGATGCACACCGGCAAGCTGTGGATGTGGTGTAAAACATTAGGAAACAAACTTGCAGAACCTTATTCGTCTATACCAAAGATTAAACAAAGGGGGAGTCAATGAGCACCAAGATAGATATGAAGCAAGCGGCACTAGATTATCATTCTACAGGTCGCAAAGGAAAGCTTGAAGTAATTCCCACTAAGCCCTGTGCAACTCAATGGGACCTTTCCTTGGCTTATTCGCCAGGAGTGGCTGAACCCTGTAGAGAAATACAGAAACACCCTGAATTGGCCTATGAATATACAAATAAAGGAAACCTTGTAGCCGTTGTTACAAACGGAACAGCAGTTTTAGGACTTGGAGACATTGGATCGCTTGCCGGAAAACCGGTTATGGAAGGGAAGAGCGTTCTTTTTAAAAGATTTGCAGACGTTGACGCCTTTGACATAGAGATTAATAGTCATGACCCCGATGAAATAGTCAAGGTCGTAAAACTTCTTGAACCAACATTCGGTGGAATAAACCTCGAGGATATAAAGGCACCCGAATGTTTCTATATAGAAGACGAATTAAAGAAGCAAATGGATATCCCCGTGTTCCATGACGACCAGCACGGCACCGCTATTATATCCGGAGCCGGCCTGCTAAATGCCTGTGAAATTGTGGGCAAAATTATGAGTGACCTGAAAATAGTTTTTAGCGGTGCGGGTGCTTCTGCTATCTCCTGTGCCGAGTTCTTCATAAAGCTTGGCGCAAAAAGAGAAAATATAATTATGTGTGATACAAGAGGTGTTATATACAAAGGAAGACAGTCTGGAATGAATCCACAAAAAGAAAGGTTCGCAGTTGATACAAAAATGAGAACGCTAGAAGAAGCAATAAAGGGAACGGATGTTTTTGTTGGACTCTCAACTGCTGGAATGGTAACCAAAGAAATGGTGAAATCCATGGCTAAAAATCCTATCATTTTTGCAATGGCTAATCCTGACCCCGAGATTACTTATGAAGATGCAAAATCAGTAAGAGACGACATTATCATGGCAACTGGAAGATCCGATTACCCAAACCAAGTAAATAACGTCCTGGGGTTTCCGTTTATATTTAGAGGCGCACTCGATGTAAGAGCACGCGCAATCAACGAGGAAATGAAAATTGCCGCCGCTTATGCCCTAGCCAGCTTAGCCAAACAGGGCGCTGATGAATCAGTAGCAAAAGCTTATGGACAGACAAGCTTTGAATTTGGTCGAGAATATATTGTTCCAACACCTTTTGATCCCAGGGTCTTAATATGGGAATCTACCGCAGTGGCACAGGCTGCAATGCAAACAGGGGTTTCTAGAATAGAATTGGACATTGAAGCATACAGAGAAAGTCTTGAAAGGAAGATTTTTACTAAAAATCCCTAAAGCAACCGGAACCATAATAACTAAAATAAAGCCATTCCAATAGGCTTTGTAATAAGTCTAACAGCAGGTTTTAGATTTGCCATTAGAAATCAATTCTAACAAAAATAAGAAACTACGAGCTGCCCTTCTTTCAGTAATTGTATCCACCCTTCTGATATGCATAAAGTTAGTTTTTGGCTTTCTTACAAACTCAATAAGCATATTTGCGTCTGCCGTTGACTCATTCTTAGACTTATCCGCATCTTCAGTCAACTATTTTTCAATAAGAAAAGCGGAAAAACCCGCAGATAGAGAACACAGATTTGGACACGGCAAGGCTGAAGGCCTTGCGGGTTTATTTCAAAGCTTTGTGATTGGAATCTCTTCTCTATATTTAATCTATATCTCAATTAAAAGAATATTTATTGGAACTACAATAGAATCACTAAATTCAGGTATCTTCATAATGGTATTCTCTACCGTAGTGAGTTATGTACTCGCAACGCATCTAAGAAAGATAGCGGAAGAAACCGATAGTATTGCCCTCAGTGCAGATAGTCTCCACTATAGAGCCGATGTATACACAAGTTCAAGCGTAATTATAGGACTGATTATCATTAGATTTTCAGGACTACTATTGATAGATTCTATAATTTCCATCTGCATTGCCCTTTATATAATCTGGTCCTCTCTAACTGTTCTTAAAGAATCGGTAGATATTTTAATGGATAAAGAACTCCCCAAGGAAACGGTAGAAGAGGTTAAAGAAATAATACTCAGCCATAAACCACTTGTTAAAAGCTTTCATAAGATGCGTACAAGAAGGTCGGGTTCTAGAAGGTTTATAGAATTTCATCTTGTTATAGACCACACGCTAAGCTTCGTTGAATCCCACGACCTTGCAGAGGATATTATTAAAGATATTGAAGTCAAGGTCCCGAATGCCGATGTGACGGTACATGTAGACCCACATAGCTTCCCCGATTATTCTTGAGATTCTCATTCATTTGTAAACGATAGTTATAAGCTAAGAGTATGATCAACATGGCTTATATGAGTATCAGTGTAGGGAACGCATATATGCGCTCCCTACAACGCTAGTGCATTTATTAAAACCTTAAACCTATGCTTGAAGTGAGTTTTATATAAGTTTGAAGACAAGTAAAAAGCCTTTTCCGAAAGAATTAGAGAAATGTGCTAGAGATCCGCCACATTCTAGACTTTTGTCGAACTAACCCTACAAGTTCTTCTCATGAAAGAATAAATGATGAAACCTTTTTTAAGTTTTTTAGTTTAAATATATAAAATCCGATAAGGAGGGTAAATTATGAAAAAGCTCATCCTTTCCCTAGCGGTTATTTTAGCTTTTACATTGGCGATCCCAACTATGAGCCTTGCACGTAACTATCAACATGGTTTTAAGCATCACAAATTTCACCACTATCGCCATCATCACGGATACTATAAACCTTACTATTCTTATCGTCCTAATTATTATTCATATGGATACTACCCTTACACCTACTCTTATCGCCCTGATTATTATTCATACGGATACTACCCTTACACCTACCCGTTCTTCTCTTTAGGTATTGTAATCAAGTAGCAAATGCTTACAGATAAGACTTGGATGTTTTTATCTTGTTTTTCCTTTTATAAAAAGGGTGCAGTAGCAGTGTATTAAAATAAATGGCTTATTCTTTTGCATGAATCTGTAGAACACCTGCGCCCCTGATTTGACCCTGCCTTAGTAGATTCAAAGCTTCGTTAGCTTGACTAAGTGTGAACACCTGTACCTCTGTCTTAACAGGCACTTTTGGAGCAATAGCAAGTAATTCTTCCCCATCCCTTCGGGTGAGATTTGCCACTGATCGGACCACCCGCTCTTCCCAAAGAATCCGATAGGGAAAGGGGGGAATGTCACTCATGTAAATCCCTCCACAAACAACTGTGCCTCCTTTTGATGTTGCCCGCAGCGCTACTGGCAAAAGCGGGCCTACGGGAGCAAAAATAATCGCCGCATCCAGTTCTTCCGGAGGCGTTTCCGATGAATCACCTGCCCATACTGCCCCAAGTCGCCTGGCAAATTCTTGGCCATCGGTGTCGCCCGGCCTTGTGAAGGCATAGATTTGTTTACCCTCATAAATAGCTATCTGAGCGATAATATGCGCCGCGGCACCAAATCCATAGATCCCGAGACGATCAAAACCCTGCCCTGCCATCCTGTACGACCGATACCCTATCAGCCCTGCGCATAAAAGAGGAGCTACCTCAACGTCAGAGTACCCATCAGGAATGTGAAAACAGTATCTATGGTCAGCCACTGTATACTCAGCGTAGCCACCGTCAGCCGTATAGCCGGTGAATAAAGGACGATTGCATAGATTCTCTTGCCCTCTCCGGCAGTAGCGACACTGATTACAAGTATAGCCAAGCCATGGCACTCCAACCCTGTCGCCCAAGCAAAACTGCCCTGCTCGACTACCTGTTTGAAGGACGGTACCAACGATTTCATGTCCAAGAATGAGAGGGAGTTTTGGATCTGGAAGTTCGGCATTAACTATGTGCAAATCGGTACGACAAACACCACAGGCATGAACTCGAATCAGAACCTGCTCGGGACCTGGGTCGGGAACCGACAGCTCCCTGAGAACAAGTGATTTTCTTGGCTCTTCTAGCACCATCCCTATCATCTTTTTTGGGATTTCCATTTCATACCTCTAAGTTGTGCTATTTTGCTTTTCTTTATGTACCGGTGTTTGAAAATTACTTCAGGATCCATCCATTATACAATCCTATCCACCAGTCATCTAGTAGAGATATTTGAAATAAAGTAGAGACATGCCATGGCACGTCTCCACCCACCTTGGTTATTAGGGTTTTTTGCTAACTTTCTGACTCTGTATTGAAGAGAGTTTGGAAATTAGAAAAGGCAACAATCTGCCCTTTCCCTCGACGTTTTGCCTGCAAAAGAGCAATGTCTACTTTTTTAAACAGTGTGTCCGGTTCGTCTTCGCCGTTGTATTGACATATTCCAATACTAAGCGTGAGACTTATTTGACTTTGTTGGGTTGTTATTGATTTATCTCCAAGAGCAAAACCGATACGCTCCATTGTTTTTACCGATGACTCCTCATCGGAATTAAACAACATTAGTATAAATTCATCACCGCCCCACCTCGCAAGCCAGTCACCCTGGCGAATGTTGTTTCTGATGATGTCAACTGTTTGTCTTAAGCAAGTATCACCGTTATCATGACCATATCTGTCGTTGATGAGTTTAAAATCATCTATATCAAGCATCACTAGCGACATGGTTTCACCAACGCGCCGAGCACGAGCAACATCCTCTCTCAGCCGCATCTCACACGAATAGCGGTTGTACACCCCGGTTAGATAATCTGTCATGGAAGTTTTTTCGAGTGATTGAATAAGCTCATCCGAATTCTTGACCGTATACTGAATGTCAGCCATGAGCCTGCCTACCTCATCGGTAAATTCAGTGGGTAATTCCGGCATCTTTTTGTTATTGATATAATCGCGCAACATACTTGAGGCAAGGGATACAGGGGAAAGAAGCAAGTACAACATGTAAAGGGTAAAGGCAGTTCCCAGGAGAGTAGCAACTAGGGTAATTAGCAAAACTTTGAGTTTTGAATCAAATTCATTAGATTGATAAAGTGAATAAAATATTAAAACCAACAGAGGAACATGGGTTCCCAGAAATGCAATCAGCATGATCTTACCCAGATAGCTCTTGGGAAATGGAAGGCTAGATAGTAAAGAATAAAGTAGAAGCTTACTTTTCATTTTTTTAATAATATAAGCATATATACTGCTCTTATTACACTGTAGATTAATTAACTTTGCAAGATACATGCCAATGAAAAGAAAAAAGCAGATTATTATTTTAACCGCTTGGAAACACATAAAGTTTCAGGTGCTTTATCCATTATAGGAGAAGGGAAGGTTTTATGTAAAGTGACAATGCATGTGACAAAAAATGACACAACTCCAGGTAATCAATTAAATCTAAATAACAAATTTTGGCGGTATTAATTTCTGCAATTTACAAAATTTGTATTTCTCTTGCATTTTTCAGAGTTGCAATAGCGGTACTAGCATTAAGCCATTAGCACTCTTTAAGTACTTCCCTATATGTATTTATCTATCATCACTTGCTTTTGTTAGTTTTTCTATAACTATATTTAGCGTAATGAAACCCTTTCTACCGAGAGCATCAAAATATGATTAGAGCCGTTATCTTCGACATGGACGGGGTTATGATAGACAGCGAACCCCTATGGGAAAAGACCGAGAGAATATTGCTTGGCAGAAGAGGCATTGATTATAACCCTCCCTACAGGGATAAGATAGTTGGATTAAATCAAAACGACTCAGGAAAACTCTTGAAGGAGACCTTCAATCTGCCGGAAACGGTGAAGGAGCTTCTCGAAGAGAGAGTTGAAATTTTGCTTAGGCTATATGAAAATGAGTTAGAACTAGTACCAGGGCTTCTACCTCTTCTCAAAGAACTTAAAGAAAGCGGCTTCCTTTTAGCTCTGGCCTCAAGCTCACCCTATAGGGTTATAAAATTTGTTCTTGATAAATTTTCTCTAAATGAATTTTTTCGTGTAGTTGTCTCAGGAGACTTTGTCGAGCTAGGAAAACCAAATCCTGATATTTACCTTCATACAGCAAAGGAATTAGGTATTTACCCTAGCGAATGTGTTGTGATTGAGGATTCAATTAACGGTCTAAAGTCAGCAAAGGCTGCTGGTATGCACTGCATCGCAGTACCTGATAAGAGGTTAAACCAGAGAGAATTTCAAATTGCTGATCTGATTTTGGATAGGCTGGACAAAGTTAATACAGAAGTGATTAGAAATCTATCAGGCAAAATAGACTTAGTCTTTAGCTAAGTCTAATATAAATAGTAGGTGAATAAAATGTCTATAAAAGTTAACATTCGCGAAGCTAAAACAAACCTTTCTAAGCTCTTGGCACGGGTGGCAAATGGAGAGGAGGTTATCATATCTAAGGCAGGCAAACCCATAGCCAAGCTTGTTTCCATAACTGAGAAACCCAAAAACCGTTTTCCAGGAAGCGCTAAAGGAAAGGTCGTTATTGAGAACGATTTTGATGCCCTCCTACCAGATGATGTGCTTAAGGCATTTGAAGAATGAAAGTACTGTTAGACACTCACGCCTTCTTATGGTGGATTACCAATGGCGAAAGGTTATCTTCTCATGCTCGATCAATAATTACAAACGGCGATAACGAATTATTACTTAGCTCTGCATCAGGTTGGGAAATTGCTATTAAAGCTTAACTCGGTAGAATCCATTTGCCTGATAAACCCGAGTCTTTTATTGCAGAGCAGTTGAATATAAACGGTATTCAATCGCTGCCTATACACATGAGCCATGCCCTTCATGTTTACAATCTTACCGATCATCACCGCGACCCCTTCGATGGTATGATTATTGCTCAAGCCCAAGTGGAGGATCTCCAGATTTTAACCATGGATTCCCAGATTGAGAAATATGAAATTAAGGTTATTTGGTAAATAACCGGCCTGTAAATCATACTAGTAACTGTAAGTAAGACCTCCGATGGGAAGGGCACTCAATGAAAGACATACCATCATTTCTTGACTTTCAACCTTCCAGGCTTGCTTCTGTATCCTATCCGATAGAAGTTGCTTGGAATTATGCAGATAGTTCTATCGAAAGTCATCTTATTTCCCCTAGAGGTATTTATAAATGGACAGATTGGAGTTTCAAATCTCAGGATTTGCATGGAATTACCAAAGAAGAATTGATAGTGCATGGTAAACCGCCATCTTGGATTTGCCGCCAGATGAACGAATGCTTCTCAGGAAAGGTTGTTTATACGGAAGACCCTGATTATGATGGTATGTGGCTGTCAGAGTTGTTTTCAGTTTATTTCGTCGAGAAACCAAAGTTTGAATTCGGAAATATAAATGATCTACTTGAGAATATATTATCCCCAAACTTTGCTGACCGAACTCAGGATTGGCAAAAATAAAGGAGCTTAAGGAAGCAGCCCGACAGCGTATAACTAGTAAGCACCGGGCGGCTTGGGATGTGGAATATCTTATGGAATTATATGCAATAATCAAGATTTATTCTGTCGGACAATGTCAGCACGATTTTCACCCTCTGTCGAAATTCTCAAGGCTGTCACTCTGAGCGCAGCGAAGAGTCTCGTATTTTCTTCAGATTCTTCGCTGCGCTCAGAATGACAGTTACTTGATAGGAATTATTAAACTGGATGAAACTTACCTCCACGTTGTCTGTTTGGTTAAATTTAGATTTTTGCAAATTATGTGAGGCTTGTTATTTTATAATCTTTTATAGTCAAATACACTGTTTCCATGAAATACACGATTTTTTGTAGAGCATCATCAGAACCAAAATCTTGAAACTCTTCCTCAGTATATTTGCTCAAAAACTTTTTCAAAACGTAACCACCTCTATTTACAAAGTAGTCTTTAAATTCTTCCTTATCTTTAAATATTGTTGATAGATCTTGTGCCAAAAAACTAGCTTTGCTACCAGTTACCCACAAATAGCAATGTGCTGGGTCAGATGCTCCTAGAACATTTTCAGGAGTAAAGCGTTCAACTCCAATCCATATAGAATTTAACCATTCCTTTCTCGATAGATATACTTGTGGTTGTCCGACTTTGTTAAACTCCAGTTCTTCATCACTCCACCATTCTTTCGCCCTAATTAAGTCTTCCAGTGACCAAAAAAACTTTATAAATTCGTTTTTAAAAACCTGAACTGAATTTAACAACTTTTCGATAGTTCCCCAATTCTGAATAATAAATGTGGTTTCTTCTGAAAAAGAAAAACTCATTCCATACCTCCTATCATCTTCAATATTGATAACCATGATTGGACAAAAAACCTAACATAATCTGATTTAACTTCACACAAAGCCCCATCCAGAGATTGAGCTAGCAAACTATAAGAAACTCTTGTCCAGTGCTCATCTTTTGGCAGTTCACCCTTTGGATTCAAAAATATTGGGAAGATGTTATCTCTTGAGATGTTTAATATCTTAGAGAACCTAAGTAAATCTCCATATTCTCTCTCTGTCTGACCAAGACCTTCCGATGATAATGTTTTGTTTTCTATGTAAAAAATAAACTTCTTCCCATATACTAAAATGTCAATTCTAGATTCTATTCCTACGTACTCTTTTCTCACTCTATATTCCCATGGATCATAATCAATATTAAAACCAAAATGATTTATAAAATGTCGGAAAAATAAATCTCCTTGATTATGGGTTCCATAAGGATCAAATAAATCAGCCAATACAGTACTATGAGCTAACTCGTCTGTGGTTAAACCGAGTAGATTGAAAGGATTAAAATTAGATGCTTTTTCCCGGTTCCTACAATAAAGAGCTTTCTGTAGTTCGAAATAATCTTCCAACAATCTAGCAAAAGAAACTTTTCTACGAATTGTCAGCTTTTGGTGTAATTGAGTGTAAGACTTTAACAAAGTATCATACTTCTCTAAATCTGCCACTTGTTTTAATTCCTCATCATAGTTTCAAGATTATCATCAATTTTATGAAAGGAATAAAGCCCTATAACTAAAAATCACATCTTTGATTATTCACTTAGATATTATATTTTATTGTCCTATGCAGATAAATCTTCCCGAATTTTCAATAAACGGCATAACTTCCTCCACCATATCAAAGTTTGCGTACAGACTGTCTTGAATGTCAATATCGTACTCTATGTCCCACTTTAGCTTTCCCGTGGGGTCAATGGGCCTCAAATAAGATACCAGTTTAGCAAACCATTCATTGTGAAGGTCACCATAAACTTTGTTTATTTCCTCAGCCTCAATAAGATCCTCCAAAACTTTTATAAAACTAAAGACGATTGCAAAATAGATATGATATTCGTCAACACTGATAGTTAACTTTGTAGTATCGAACGGGACGATCTTGGGAATCGGCAAATCTTCAACTTGAATTCCTGTCTCATCAGACAAACTCGTTTTGAAGCCTTCTCTTTCCAATTCTTCTTTTAGCCTTAAAGTTAATTCCTTTCTTTCCGAGAGTGAAAAGTTATCCTTTCTCGTATTTACTCTCCATGTTAAAAAATTTAGTTTGCTATTTTTTAATTTAACTTCTTTAATAAATTATGAATTTCCACCATAGCCAGGGTGTCCATCTTGCAATAATCCTTGAGGTCTTGAATCATCTGATTTTTTTCTTCTTTGCCCTCCGTTCTGATCATCAAATTCCACACCGACTGAGCTTGATTCCCTTCCTTAACAGCCAAGTCCTCGTAACTCAACTCTGGTATTAACACGGGAAGCACGCTTTTTAGTGAATTGGAATTACCAAAATCAGGATGTTTGTAATGACGCTTGAATATGTCGAGTTGATCCCATAATCTTTCAGCTATCGAATTTAACTGCGGAGCGTGCCCAGAAAAAGCTCTCGCTAAACTCGTAAGTACATCCCTTTCAAATGGAGCATAGTAAACGATAATTGAACCACTCTCCTTGATGCAGTTAATCAATGATTCCACAAGAGGTAACCTCGGATCGGTCAGGTCTGAGTGCAGGTATTCAAAATGTTCTATTTCTCCATTTTCTTGCATTACATGACAGCTATATTGAAATGGAATTTTCTCAAATGGCCTAGTGCCATTAAGTCTTGGAATCGCAGAACTATCCGTTTCGAAGTCGAGAAAATGAATCGGATATTCAAGCTTGGATAGCTTTTTTCTGATTCCTTTATAATCAATCTCGATTTTTCCATTGAGTACCCATTCTATGTATTTACATTGATTTTGGGTCAGGGGATAATCGTTGGGTAATTGCTCAAGTAATATTATCCCCCTATCCCTTAATTCTAATTTTCTATCATTATCGAGTCTGGGTATGCCAAAAACTGTTCTATTCCCAATACCCTGCCAGCAGTACTCGATAAAAGGACATGCGTAGGGGTCGTTGCATTGTGGTCCGATGAGGATTTCGGGTTCATTTTTAAGCATAATCACATTATTAAACTTGTTCACATTTCCCGATACCTTACCAATCATATTATCTACCTTGTCAGTCACATCCTCAATTACAAATAGATTAGAAAGGTCAGGATGGACACATTCTCTGTTTATGTACATGATGAGAGTTCTTTTGATCTCTAGTCCCGATCCTTCCAAAACATACCTTTGCGCTGCTAAGTCTGCTATATACTCATCTTTGAGGTGTGCCGCTGACTTAACCTCTATAATATCCCAGGAATCATCATCGTTCTTTCTAATTATGTCAGCCATTACAAAGGTATTATCATAAAAGAAGGTAGCTTCAAAGATTATAGACTCTCCTCTTGCTATGGCATCGCGTGTTTCCTTGACGCATTCATAAATTTTTAAACGATCAGTATTAATCAAATATCCCTCTCCGAAACGGCTTCGAGCTAGAATACCAACTTCCTTTCCCTGATCGAACAGTCTTTGCTGAGATTCCGTTGTATCCGAAGCTTTATCCGGATCATTGATCTCAAGCCACAGACGCTTTTCACATTGTAGACCAGAGAGGTATTTAGATTTTGAAAGATGTGTAGCCATATCCACACTCCATTAATTATGAATTTGATAGAAAATAAAAGCGTATATTTATTTTCCTCATTTTTGTCTAATCTCCATAGGAATTCAAAAACTTATACAGCTTAAACGCACCGTTATAGTAATGGTCTGAAAAACTGACTACCCCATCAATAGACCTATCCTCGATGAGATTAGCAAATGTGTAACCCTGATCAATAATTAATGATTTAAGAAACTTGTATACCTCCGGATGTTTTCTATTTATGTCTTTTCTAATTTTATCTAATGCCTCCCTGCTGTATTTTTGACCGTCAAGGAAAATTCTGAGTATCTTATGTAACTGATATTCCCAAAGGAGAAATCCGTAGGTTTCTCCTAATAGATATTCGATGACCATTCCTGCATACCCAGGTAACATACCCTTTAATTGTTTGTCATTGTTCAACTTTTCTATAGGGTCTTCTTTCTGACGCCAAGGTGTGTTCCTTGAATAAACTGAAAATGCAAATAATACGTCTTTAAAGCTTAGAGGCTGGTGTTTTTGTAAATATTTAAGAAAGTCATCCATAAACCCGGTTGGGTGTTCTAGACTACTAAAAGACATCCAATCTATGACCCCAAAATTTTCAATCGCAAGTATATAAATAAGTTCCCATTCATCATTAGATAACAGTGAGTATTGCTCAGCGTCAAAGAAATTTTTTAGGATTTCGTCTAAAGGTCTAAATACACCTTCTATTATCTTTTTCATCTTCTGCTCAAAACTTTCCACTCAGACACCTCTTATGAAAAGTTTTTTTATTCCATCTGTTCCTTGCGTATTAGGAATAACAATCTTCACTTGTATCTTCGGATTCCAAACACGCTCTGCCCCGATATTTAATTCACTTCTTTGCCTGTACAGGAATAGCAGTTCCACTAAAAGTCCTCCCATTTACTCTTTCCACATTCACATCAATTATCTTATGAACCGGCCATCCACCTATCTCTTTTATATTCACATCCACTACTCCACTCGATGCGTTCACCCTATCCGACACAAAGATCGGTTTAAGCAAAATCCCCCAAAGGGCTATTGCAATAGCGGTAATAACTATCTTTGTATAAAGATCTGGTTTCATAGATGTTCCTCCTTTATTAAATTTCCTATTTTCTTTCACCTGAATATCTAACCTCTTGCAGAGGTGTTATAGGTTTAAAGTTCTTTTCTATGAACTCTCTTTCACAATAAACTCGATAGCCCGAGAAACCTAGTTTCTCATACCACCACTGATTGTAAACAAAACCAATACTGTATCGGATATTATCTTTATCCACTGCCCAGCCCTCGCCCCTGAGCCATTGTGGAGAATAATAAAATTCATTTTTCTCGATCACTATTATCTCATATTTGACGGCTCTCATATCAAACCTACCTTTCTTTCTTTTTCTTCCAAACCGCCCACAACCTTTGCTTCTTTCCATGTATTTATCAACTTTGAAACAGTTTCTAAAGATGGGAAGCTTCCCGTACTTAGGTATGTTCTTAACAAATGCTGGAATGCTCCTTTAAGTTCAGCAAAAGTATCAGCGTTTCTTTTAGAGGAAGTGGCAGACTAAGATCTAAGCCATCAAGATATTTAGACAGTACTAGCTCTTTTGCACTTCTGGAAGGTTTTTCTATCTTTATCGGATAATCAATTCTTCCAGGGCGAAGCAGAGCTTTCTCTATAACGTCAACATTATTCGATGTAGCTACAAGCACTACTTTCTCAACTTGTGATAAACCCTCAAAAGTCTCAAGTAAAAATCCAACCAAGCTTCTTGTCCGCTCCTGCCTGTCTTTAAACTTCATGTCTATATCCTCTAAAAATAAGATGCGGGGAAATAAAGCCTGACAACTATCTAAGAGCTCTGATAAATTCAGGTCTGCGTTAAGACATTTTTGATAAACCTGTACCAAAGTAAAGTTTCTCTCTAGAAGAAGCTTATTAAAATAGCTTTTCAGGATGAAGCTCTTCCCCACTCCGGGAGGACAGTAGAGTAATATCCCAAGTGCATTGGAAAGATTATAATTCAAAAACCTATTGCAATACTCCTCAAAGTTCGATAATGAATTTTGCAGAATAGCTATAACAGATAGGGGTAGTGTATGTTTTATTTCATCAAAGTGGGGACCACTAAAGCTGTTTTGAATTTTATAAGATTCTATTCCCTCTATGAGAACATACTTGTTTTTGTATTCTTCGCGAAGTGCTTGAAAGAACAGAGCCTGTATTTCCCTAGAATCTAGTGTAGTTAGAAAGTTAATTTTGTATGGTTTGTCGAATCGCTCTATTTCTGGGTAAATAAGTTCTCGGCTGGGACGATGGAAGAATACTCCACTAGGATGAGCAATTTCATATCCATTTTTTAATAGAACTTCCTTAAATCTTTCAAAGGCAAAGAAATGAAGCGGACAACAAATACTAAATTCCCTGAGTGGTTTATCTAAAATGGGAGATGTAAACTCTTTAACATAATGCGTACTCATAAATCAAACCTCCTTTTTAGCTTTATGATAAATATATAACACACTCGATGGACAGAAAGTGTCCATTAAAGGGTGTATTTTTATAAAATTCAAATTTAGGAGGCGTGGAGGAATTGATTGATATACCAGAACCGTTAAAAAGATATGACCGCTTTTATTACCTAATCGAGTTCCTTTCAAATCTTAAATATGGAGTAAGCTTTGAAGAAATAGCCGAGGCTGTAGATAAGAGCGTGAAAACAATAAGACGGGATTTAGAGGCTATGGAAGGCACCTTTGGAATTGATTTAATAAAAGAAAGGAGGGACGACAGAAAATTCAGGTACAGAATTGAGGAAGAGGCAACTAAGTTTAGACTGTTACTGCTCAGCACCTATGAAGTCCTTGCGCTTTACTTCATAAGGGGATTTGCCCACTTCAATGATATACCGTTTGTGCAAAAGAACCTTGCAGAAGTGTTTAAAAAAATTGACGTTTCTTCACAGAAAACAAAAACCATTAGTGGAAACGATTTCTTTAAAAGAGTGTCAAACCTCTTTGTATTGCCAAGAGAACTCGGTGGCAAAATTTACGATGAGAAAAGCAAAATGGATTTTCTTGAGAAATTTGTAGAAGCAGCTCTTGATTACAAGGTATGCGAGCTGACCTACGGCACTGGGGAGAGGGAGAAAAAACATAGGATAGGTGCCCTTCACTTTTTTAACTACAGGGATGCAATATATATATCCTGGCTAAGAACATTACACTCTCTGAGTACTATGACGATGATATCTATACTAACCTAGCCTTGCATAGAGTTAAGGATGTTAAAGTTTTAGGGGAATATTTTGAATACACATCAAACTTTGATGTCAAACGTTATTTTGAGAAGGGTTTATTTAATTTTGAAGATGAAAAACACGTAGTAAAGCTAAAGTTCCCTCCACATACCGGGGATTATATTCTTGAAAGAGAATGGTATCCGAATCAAAAAGAAGAGTTGCTGGAAGATGGAACTGTAATTATAAGCTTTGAAAGTGATTTGAATATGATACTGATGGGATGGATAAGAGGATTCGGTTCGGATGTGGAGGTGCTGGAACCGCAAGAGTTAATGGAGATGATAATTAAGGATCTTCAGCAAAATCTAGATCGGTATATTAAGGGGGAGGCATAATAACAGTTATAATCCTCAGTATCAGCATTGAATTTTTTGTATTTATACCTTGTTATAATGATAATTAAAATTTCATTCATAGTAATGTGCTATTGTCATGAATCACATCGTCCTACTCGGTGACTCAATCTTTGACAATGCTTCCTATGTGGAAGGCGGGCCTGATGTTCGTGCTCAATTGCAGCAACGGTTATCAAAGGAATGGAAAGTAACCCTACTCGCGGTTGACGGGAGTACGACACAGGATTTTCATTTTCAACTTCCACGGCTTCCAAGTGATACGAGTCATATAATTATTAGCAGCGGAGGAAATGATGCCCTGGAATACATGAATTTCCTGTATGAAGGCGCAAAATCGGTGGCTGATGTGCTTGATAGACTAGCTGGGATTGCTGAAAGGTTTGAAAAGAAATATCACCAGATGCTGGTAAATGTACTATCTCTTGGACTTCCGACAGCGGTGTGTACTATTTATTACCCTCGTTTTCCCGACCCAATGCTGCAGCGGATCGCCGTTACTGCATTAACAGTATTTAATGACTGCATTATCAGCGAAGCTTTTGCAACAGGTATTCCTCTCCTTGATCTGCGTCTCATCTGTAATGAGGATAGGCATTATGCTAACCCAATTGAACCCTCAGTTGCTGGCGGAGCGAAAATTGTCGAAGCCATAGCTAAACTGCTACTTGAGCATGATTTTAACAACCGCCGGACACAAGTTTTTATTTAAGGAAGAGTTCAAAATTCTGAATCCAATTCATTAATATTGACATCCAATCGTGGTAATGCTATGTATTACACTGTAACATTACAATGAAAGTCCTAAGTCTCTTAATAGTTCTCAACATAATCCTTTGCTACACTGGTATCAGTGCCAGCGTGTGTCATTCTCCCTCTACTCCGAATACAATGAATGCTGGTTGTCATACAACTCAAGAGGATGACGGTATTGTCACTAAAACAGCTAAAGAAAATTCCTATACAAATCCCGGTGCAACAAAGCATACAATGTCAATGTGCCATGATGCGCTTCCAAGCGCTCCTCATGGTCAAGACATTAATCTAAAAGATATTCTTTCATTTTCTGTAGTAGTCAGCATACCAAACCTAGAAATTAATAAAGCTTCTACTTCCCATTTAAGTTTTGAAACAAACAAGGAATACCGTCCACCCGATTTATTCCTGTTAAATTCTTCCTTTCTAATTTAATTCCCATCTACAACCTTACCTCTGCTTAGTGGTATAACTCCTAAGGCATATCACTATCTTTTTTATTGCATTAAATCCTTATTATCATCTTTCTCAGCAGAAGTAGGGTAAAGCAAATCCATTTTTTAAAGTATTAAAAATAAATTCGAAGCGTATAACCGTTAAAAAAGGAGGTACCAAACAATGATTAAGCATGGTAAGTCACTTTTGGTTTTAGGAATGGCGGTGTTTTTACTATCTTTCTCCATTGCTCACGCAGAAACTAATATCAATAAGGAAGTAACAATTAAAGGTCAGGTTATAGACCCGGTTTGTTTAATAACTATGGACATGAAAGGAGAAGGACACAGGGAATGTGCTGCTAATTGTGCTAAGGCTGGAATGAACCTGGCAATCATGGATGAGAAAGGGAAAATCTATCCGATCCTTCCAGAGAAGGCTGTTACAAATCCCAACCAACCCGTTCTCGACTATGTAGAGAAAACGGTCACAGTGAAAGGGACTCTTTTCGAAAGTGGTGGAGTTAGCTATATCGTGGTTAAAGAAATTAAAGGTAGTTAATCCTAATTAAAAATGGAGGTGATAACCATGAAAAGGTTATTAACATTAGCAACGGCTCTAATCGCAACTTTTATTTTTTTGTTTTTTACAGTAGGTGTTCCTGGCAACGCTTCTGAGGAAGAAGAGATCCACAGTCTTATAGAGACTGCGACAACGCCAGAAGATCACATGAAGATTGCTGAGTTCTATGAGAAGCAAGCCGCAAAAATGGAGCTGAAGGCAAGTTCCCACGCCTCTATGGCTGATTCATACAAGAATAGGGGTAAACCCTTGCCCGGACTTGCCAAACACTGCGGCAATCTTTCTAAGAAGTACAAGGGAGCTGCAGAAGAATATAAGGCCATGGCAATTGAACATAGAGAGATGGCTAAAGAGAAGTAAAAGTAGTAATAAATATTTTTCCAGGCAGGAAGGATACCCTCCGTGCCTGGGAAACTTCACGGCACTTTATAGATATGAGGAGCAGCACCATAATAAATCCATCAAATGTTAAGTCACAGCACGTGTCACTATGGTGGAGGCTTTGGGCTATATTCGTTGTGGCCGTTCTCTTTAATTATGCATGGGAAATGGCACAGTCACCTCTTTATGTTGGAATGAGTTTCAGTGAGGTCAAGGTGTGGTGGCATTGCTTTAAAGCGAGCTTGGGCGACGGCTTGGACGTGCTGCTCATCTTTGCTGTTGGCTGGATTCTGTTAGGGAAGCAAGATTGGTACGAGAAACCGGGTTTTAAAGGTTATGCCCTAATACTCGTTATGGGACTGGCAATAAGCATCGGCATCGAATTGGCGGCGGTTTATGTCTTAGAGCGGTGGGAGTACACTGAGCAAATGCCGCTTGTGCCTGGACTTAATATAGGTATTACGCCTGTCGCGCAGATGGTAGTGCTACCAGCCGTTACCTTTCGCGTAGTCACTGAGTGGCGAAAGGCACAGAGTCGTAATTGAAGGATACACGTATGTTTGATTTATTGAGGAGGAAACAATGAGATTCATTCTAGCATTGATACTTACTATAGCCTCGATTGAGGTTAGTGCTTTTGCCGAGGAGGTTACAGGCCTCAAATTCCTCATCGAAGAAGCTTTGCAAAACAACCCTGAAATAAAAGCAGCAAGGGCAAGATGGGAAGCCTCTACTAAGCGGCCTTCTCAGGAAGGTTCGCTCCCCGATCCGATGATTGGAATCGGATGGAGCAATGTGAGTTTTGACCGTATAACACTTACCGACGATCCTGATAGTTCGATCATGTTTTCATTCACACAAGAATTCCCATTTCCGGGAAAACTTTCCCTAAGAGAAAAAATTGCCAATGAGGAAGCACAGGCTCTGGAACAATCCTACGAAGCTACCAGAAGAAGAGTGATAGCCGATCTTAAAGAAGCCTATTACGACTGGTTCTTAGTTGATAAGTCCATAGAAATTACTCTTAGAAATAAGGACCTCCTTGAAAAATTCGTAAAGATCGCTGAAGCCAGGTACGAAGTAGGAAAGGGAATACAGCAAGATGTACTGAAGGCTCAGGTAGAAGTCTCGAGGTTTATCGAACAGCTTGAGCTTCTTGAACAAAGAAAGGGTATTGTGGAAGCTGGAATAAGGAGCATTCTCAATCGTCCGCCTGATACTCGGCTTGGAAAGCCAGAAGAAGTAAAGAAGACTCCATTTATTCTGTCGGTTGAAGACCTTTACAAACTTACTGAGGAGAAGGCTCCGCTTCTTAAGGCAAGGGAGAATCTTATTCAAAGGGAAGAGGAGGCTTTAAAGCTTGCCAAGAGGCAGTATTATCCGGATTTTGTTTTAGGTGCAGGGCCAGGCGTGATGGGAATGACCGGAGGCGGGACACAGGGTGTTTGGCAGGTAATGTTTGGTGTAAAAGTTCCGATTTACTTTTGGAGGAAGCAAAGGTTTGGGGTTGAGGAAGCAGCTTCACAGCTTCAGGCTGCGAAAGAAGATTATACGAGTACAAACCAATCCTTATTTTTTAACATAAAGGATAGATATCTAACTGCTAAGACTTCAGAGAAGCTCCTTGATCTATATGAAAAAGGCATAATCCCACAGTCCACCCTCTCACTTGATTCCGCAATTGCAGGATACCAAGTTGGAAATATAGATTTTCTTACACTTCTAGACAATCTTGTCACACTCTTTAATTTCGAGCTTGCATACTACAATCAACTTACCGAGTATCAAAAAGCTTTAGTAAGGATTGAGGAGAATATTGGGACGGCATTAGTACAGTAGCAAAAAACAAGGAGGTGTAACAAATGAAAAAAAAGATAAAACTGGGAGCCATGGCATTTATAGCCATGTTTATTTTAGTCTTTGCCTTTTCTTATACCTCAACGAGGCTAAAGAGAGAAAATAGTACGGCTAAGCCTGTCCTGAGCAGAGTCGAAGGGCTCACTGCAGGCGGAGAAAAAACCATGGCCGTAGATACTTCCAACGAAACGCAAGGAATGAAAGATGAGAGCAGGACTGAAAAACAAATGCAAGATAGACAAGAGACCCCCGAGTTCGTAGGTATAGAGATAAGCCCGGAGAAACAGCAACTAATAGGAATAAAGACTGAAGAAGTCGCTCCTAGGAAACTGGCAAAAAACATTAGAACTGTAGGCATTGTTGAGACAGATGAGAGAAAAATAGAATATGTGCAAGTTAAGTTCAACGGATGGATAAAGGATATGTTTGTCTATGAAGGCCAGCATGTAAAACAAGGCGACCCTCTCTTTACTATTTACAGTCCTGACTTGGTTTCGAGCCAGGAGGAATATCTTCTCGCTCTAAAGGCAAAAGATACACTCGATAAAAGTCCATTCTCTGAAGTATCATCCGGCGCAAATTCTCTACTTGAAGCTACGAAGAGGAGATTTCGTCTTTGGGATGTTCCTGAGAGTGAGTTAAAAAGGATTGCAAGAACTGGAGAGCCACTTACTTATATAACTATGAATTCCCCTGTTAGCGGCTACATTACCAAAAGAATGGCGTTCCCTGGTATACGTATATCAGAGGGCGAACATTTGGTTCAGATGGCAGACCTATCAACCGTATGGATTATCGCAGATGTTTATGAGTATGAACTTCCATTAGTTAAAGAGGGGGAGGAAGCAACCCTTGAGCTTTCCTACTACCCAGGGGAAACTTTTAACGGAAAGGTTATATACGTCTACCCTACCATTGATGTAAACACTAGAACTGCAAAAGTGAGGTTCGAATTTCAAAACCCGGATCATAAACTCAAACCCGGTATGTATGCCAACGTAGTTATACAGAGTGACCTGGGCGAGAGACTCTCTGTAGCCGAGGATGCGGTAATTGATACAGGAGAGAGAAAAGTTGTATTTATCGCTTCAGGAGATGGATATTTTGAGCCAAGGGAAATTAAGGTGGGACAAAAGGCCGATGGGTATTATGAAGCAATAGATGGACTGGAAGGAGGAGAGCGGGTTGTAAGGAGCGCCGCATTCTTCGTAGACTCTGAAAGTCGTCTTAAGGCGGCGTTTCAGTCTTTAAGCGGAGGTAGGGAAGAGACTGTCGTTGTCGGCGGAGGCGAGACGAGGGCGAAGAGTGATATTAAGATTTCATTCTCGACAGAACCAGACCCTCCTAAGTCGGGAAACACTACCTTCAAATTTAGACTCGCAGACCCTGAAGGTAAACCGATTACAGATGCGAAAGTTAAATTTGCCATCCTTATGCCTGCAATGCCGGGAATGGCTGAGATGAGTAGTACTGATGAGGCAAAGCCGGTTGGAGATGGAGTTTATAAAGGGGAGTTAAATATCCCTATGAGCGGAAGTTGGACTCTGGGGGTTGGGGCGCTCATGCCCGGAAAACCACCTGTGAATGAGAGTTTTGATATAAATGTGAGGTAAGAAAAATAATGATAGAAAAAACTATTGAATACTTCTCTCGAAATAGATTCATCGTCTTTCTTATAGTTGGGTTTCTTACTGTCTGGGGTCTTTGGGCACTAAAGCGTGTGCCGCTTGATGCAATACCAGACCTCTCCGATGTCCAGGTCATAGTCTTTACAGAGTGGCCTGGAAGGGGCCCGGATCTAGTAGAAGACCAAATTACCTATCCTATAGTTACAACCCTTCTTTCAGCACCTAAAGTGACTACCGTAAGAGGAACATCAATGTTTGGTTTTTCCTTCATTTATGTTCTCTTTGAAGATGGAACGGATATATACTGGGCAAGAACCCGTGTCCTTGAGTATATGAGTAGCATTCGAGGAAGACTCCCCGAAGGAGTTACTCCCGTAATCGGTCCTGATGCTACGGGTGTTGGATGGGTTTTTCAATATGCCCTTGTAGACGAAACCGGAAGACATAATCTGGCCGAACTTCGCTCGTTTAACGACTGGTACTTGAGATATTGGCTGAGAAGCGTACCTGGAGTTGCAGAGGTTGAAAGTATTGGTGCATTTCTAAAGCAGTATCAGGTGAACGTAGACCCAAATAAACTTATTGCTTATAACCTACCCCTTACCACGGTTATTCAATCCATAAGGATGAGCAACAACGATGTGGGTGGAAGAGTAGTTGAGGCTACTGGTAGAGAGTACGTCGTAAGAGGAAGAGGATATATAAAATCAATCGGCGATATAGAAAATATCATCGTGGCTATGGATGGTAGGGGATCAGGAACACCGGTATTTATAAAAGACATAGCCGATGTACGTTTGGGACCCGATATTAGACGTGGAATAGTGGACCTCGATGGAAGAGGAGAGGTTTTAGGCGGAGTCGTAGTTATGAGATACGGCGAGAATGCACTCAACGTCATAAAAAGGGTAAAGGAGAAACTAAAGGAGGTGGAGCCCGCCTTTCCTGAAGGGGTTAAATTAGTCACTACTTATGATAGGTCAAATCTGATTCTAAGTGCAATAGACACTCTAAAGCGGACCCTGATTGAACAGAGCATAATCGTAAGCCTTGTCTGTATTCTTTTTCTATCTAACTTCCGCTCTGCGCTTGTGATTATTTTTACTTTACCTTTTGCAATACTTTTTTCATTCATCCCGATGTATTACATGAAACTTACCTCCAACATTATGTCTCTTGGTGGAATAGCCATTGCCATCGGAGTAATGGTTGATGCCGCAATAGTGCTTGTTGAGAATGTGCATAAGAGGCTTGAACACTGGGAAGCGGATGGAGGAATAGGAGATAGACTAAAAGTAATGATAGAAGCATCAAAGGAGGTGGGAAAACCCATATTTTTTGCGCTTCTAGTCATAGTGGTTTCATTCACTCCTGTTTTTACATTAGAAGCTCAGGAGGGAAGGCTGTTTAAACCCCTGGCCTACACTAAGACCTTTGGAATGTTCTTTGCCGCCCTCCTTTCTATAACCCTCACACCCGCCCTTATAATGATTCTTATCCGTGGAAAGATTGTTTCAGAAAAGAAAAATCCAATAAACCGCTTTTTAATCAATGTTTATGAGCCAGTAGTGAGACTCGTAGTAAGGTGGAGAAAAACAACGATCGCGCTAGCACTCATTATCTTGGTGGCAACAATTCCAATCTTTTTCAAACTTGGTTCTGAGTTTATGCCCCCGCTTAATGAAGGAAGCATAATGTATATGCCTATAACTCCTCCTGGAATTTCTATTACAGAAGCTGGAAGGTTGCTTCAGATTCAAGATAAAATCATAAGTCAGTTCCCTGAAGTCCAAACCGTTTTTGGAAAGGTAGGTAGAGCTGAGACTCCGACCGATCCTGCACCGCTCTCGATGGTTGAAAACACAATAACTCTAAAGTCTGAAGACGAGTGGAGAAAAATTCCACAAGAAAGGTGGTATTCAAGCTGGTCGCCTGAGTTTCTTAAAAAAGTCCTGCGTCCAATCTGGCCCGAAGAAAGAACTATGTCCTGGGATGAACTGACCGCTGAGATGAATAGCATGCTCAAGTTTCCCGGAGTTACAAATATATGGACGATGCCTATAAGAAATAGAACCGATATGCTTACAACCGGTATTCGCACCCCAGTAGGAATAAAAATCTATGGGAAAGACCTTAGAGTAATAGAAGACATAGGAGAACAAATTGAGGCCGCTCTAAAAGATGTTCCGGGTACGATAAGCGCATACGCAGAGAGGGTAACAGGCGGGTACTATCTCGATTTCGATATCCGACGAAAAGAAGCAGCTCGTTATGGGCTTACTGTAGGAGATGTGGAGGATATAATAGAGTCGGCGATCGGAGGGAATAACGTAACACAGACCGTTGAGGGACCTGAGAGGTATCAGGTAAATGTTAGATACGCAAGGGAGCTTCGCGATGATATAGAGAAGCTGAGAAGAGTGCTTATTCCTACACCGATGGGGGCGCAGGTTCCGCTTGAGCAGATTGCAGACATCCAGACGCGAACCGGACCCTCTGAGATAAGAAATGAGGATGGCTCTAAAGCCGCTTATGTCTTCATTGACACGAGAGAAAGTGACATCGGAGGGTATGTGGAGGCAGCCAAGCGGGCAGTCAACGAAAAGGTACAACTTCCGCAGGGTTATTATATTTCATGGAGCGGTCAGTACGAGTTTCTCCTGAGAGTTAAAGAGAAACTAAAACTCATAATTCCTATTACGCTTTTAATAATCTTCGTCCTTCTTTACCTAAACTTCGGGAGTGTTACAGAAACTCTGATCGTTATTCTCTCTGTTCCTTTTGCGCTGGTTGGCAGTATCTGGCTTATGTACCTTCTCGGTTACAATATGAGCATAGCAGTTTGGGTAGGGATAATTGCAGTTGCGGGGCTTGCGGCTCAAACAGGGGTGGTGATGATAATCTATCTCGACAATGCTTATAAAGAGAGGGTAAAGGAAGGAAAGATGAGAAACTGGAATGAATTAGCTGAAGCGATAGATGAAGGAGCGGTGCAGAGGGTAAGGCCCAAGATGATGACCGTGATGACAACGATTTTAGGGCTCCTTCCGCTTCTTTGGAGTCACGGCGCCGGCGCGGATGTAATGAAGCGAATCGCAGCCCCAATGATTGGAGGACTTGTAACGTCAACTATTCTAACACTCGTTATAATCCCAGCGATATATGCGATTTGGAAAGGGAGGGGTTTAAGAATTAGAGGGGGAAAAATTGAAAAAACTTAATTCAAAAAGATAGAAATAGCATAGATAATAAGGAGTTATTAATAAATGATCCCTAATATAAACAAAGCGATTGATTTGGTGAAAGAACTTAAGCTAACAACGAGTCACCATCCTTGGGAAATTCAGCATGGCATTTTAGCAAACGGAATTGACTATAAAATTTCTGACCCACGAGGCAAAGAAGTCAATGCATTAGATTTTCTTCTCCATGGAACAAATACGGAGTGGTATCCAATTCCTGGAGGCATAGTCCGGGAGGATGAAAACGGTTATCCGTATTTTATAGAAAAAGAAAAAGGATTAGAAGCCGATATTCATCTGAATCTCTTTCTGGGCGAGTTTTCAACTATTGGTGTGAACCTGGACTCGACTACCGTCTTAACAAACCTTGGAAATGAATATCCACTCAGAAAAGCCTTAGAGAGGGCAATGCTCTATACCTCCCCCCCCAAGTGGAAGGAGAATAAAGAAGAACCTACCTGGGCACTTACTACTTTTAGTAGATATCTACGTCAGAGTTCATGGAAAAACATTAAAGGAGAAGAAGTCAGTCTTGAAAGCATATTATCATTTGCTAATGAATTAGAAATAGGATTTGGCTCCTGTATGGGAACACACGTTATGGAAGGTATAGCAACTGCAGTAATAAACTATATACGAAAAACCGGGATCCCTCCGGATAAGTTTAAGAGCCCGTGGCAGGAGGCGTATCAAAAGCTTGAGCTAGGTATTTCTCGTGTAAAAGAGCATCAGCGAAAAGACGGCTCTATTCCTCGCCTGTGGTTCAAGGCAAATCTAATACCGAGAAATCTAAGAGAGGTCAAGCTCGCTTTAGAGCAACTAATAGGAATTACATTTTTAAAACCGAGAGAAATCCTTTATCCTACAGGACATACGCTTGATTGGCTTGTGCCCTATCTACCTGCCAAGATACTTTCTCAGGATTGGGTTGTAAGAGCTGTAGAAATTACCGCTCAAACTATAGTAAAGCACTTTAATAAACTTTCGAAAGAAGTTTCTCCTCTTACACACGCCGCTCATGCGCTCAAGGTTTATAGGGATAAAGCAAATAAGTAAAAACAAGAAAGCTCTTATGAAAAGAATCGCAGCCCGTATGGTCGGAGGACTTGTAAAATCAACCATTCTTACACTCGTCATAATTCCCGCGATTTATGCAGTGTGGAAAGGGAGGGGTTTGCCACAACATGAAGAAAGTGAATGGAAAAAAAGTTGGTAACATCGACTAGAAAACATACTGGTTAAGCTTAACCGACATTGTTATGCCGTTGACTGAAGCGCCTGTTAGGTTTTCTAAATAGAACGACCGTTATTCCTTTTTTTTCATTAATTGTGCTTAGTTCCAACAACAAGATATATTGTATTCGGTTCATTGACTGATAGAGAATTCTCTCGAATGTTTTCTGGTTTACATTCAATTCCAACGCTATTAAATACACTTGCTATTCGGTCAGCTACTTCCTCCTGCTCGTCGTTTGTTTTGAATATAGTAACATCACTTTCGATGTCATCTAGAAATGTCCGATTAATCTCACCAACTGTCCAATTTGCTTGCCGAAATACCGCAGACAAGTCTTTAGCATAGTTGCAGGCTTCAACGTCCATCATACGGCAAACCACGACAATGGGATAACGCATTTGAACCGTAAGAAGTTTTTTGACTAGTGCTTGCCTTTGATCTTCTTTTAGTCTTCGGGAAGAGGTTTTTTCTCTCAACTTTGACAATTCTGTTTTACTTTCATCAAAATCTGCTTGTAATGAATTGATTTTACTATCAGTGTCGAGGGAGAGTTTGATCTGGCCTACTGAAATGATAATGAAAAGAATCAGAAGAACAAGAAGCCACTTGCGAGACCAATGAAGGTTCAAGATTTTCTCAATGTATCCGAGGGCACCAAGAATTATGATCCCGATTAGAAAAATGTACTTCCAATTTTGGACAATAAATTCATACATTCAGTAAACCTAACCCTTAATTATACAGAAATTTTCCGTTTAACTGCTCTATACGGTCTGGTATGCGGAAATACTTACAATATCTTTAACTGTTCAATGTAACATACAATAAAGGTCCCTTTGAATCAATGTGAGACACAACAAACGTAAACACCTCTTCTCACTTAATTCGTTAGGACTGCTTGCTTTGTATTGAGCGTTCCTCTAGCCATCGCTTAAGTGAACGCTGGCTTTCGCCAGAGGGTTTTTTGTCCAACAGATTATCTATACTTATGTCTTCATCCAGGCCAGACCAACGAACCCCCTCCTCCTCACTTACATTTGCGTCGCCCATGCACCGTCGTCGAACTTCCAAACCCCGTTCTCTCTGAAAAGAGAAATCTTGCCCTTGGATGGCCTACCGGAATTCTTAGCTGTTGCTTCCAGAACACAACTGTCCCCTGAGATCGTCTCCTTCGTTATCTTGATGTCTGTCAGGTCTACCATGCTCTTGAAGTACTTGAACCACTCTGCAACCATATCTTTTGGCTGCACCTCCAGCTCCTTGCGAAACTCCGTCGTAAAGTAAGGAGCAATCTGATCGAAGGCAGTAGCCCTCTGCGTGGCGGCGACAAACTCAAGATACATTGCTGTGGGCTCAGGGTTCTGTGCAAAAGTTAGGCTAGCTGAGAAACTCCATATCAATGCAGCCAACGCGATCACAATTCGGCGCACTGCCATACGCATTATCCCTTCAGAAAGAAATATATATGAAGATTCGTTGGACATACAATCCTCCTTATAATATCTATAGCTGGTCATTATATAGCTAATGTCCCCCTGAATCAATCCAACGGTCTTTCTCCCTCTCCATTTAATTTGTGCTAACCTGCTTTGTTCCAAAGATAAATAAAAGGTACAAATTGGGTAGTGCACCAGTCTTGCTGGTGGGTTAGATCTTTGTGGCAACGAGCAAGACTCGTTGCCTACCCAGCCTGATTTTTCGTTAGTAACGAGAAAAAATGATTTTTGCATCAGAGCAGTGCTAAAATAGTTATCATTCAACTCCAAGTTTGCCAAAGGAGAAATTCAATGAAAGTAAACAACTTATTCTCAAATCTCTCCGATTCAACTATGGAAGTTTTTGAACCCCTGCTTGAGACAAAACACTTTAAGCTTGAGCGCATTATATCATCCGGTCAGGCAACACCCCCTGGAGAATGGTACGACCAGGACACCGATGAATGGGTTATCCTTTTGAGTGGTAGTGCTGGTTTGCTATTTGAAGGCGCTGAAGAAGTGTATGTGATGAATCCGGGGGATTACGTCCATATACCGGCCCACAGACGCCACAGAGTTGAATGGACAGATATTAAACAGAAAACCGTCTGGCTTACGCTGCACTATTAGAAAATTGTTTGGTCACATGTCTATTACCTTGCACAAGAAAGTAGTTCGGTTGCCGTCAGACAAGAATGTCTGACCCACTATGATAATCAAGGAACAGACATTATGTCTGTTCCTTGATTATCTATATCATTTCCCGGACTACTTTTGCACGCTTAGTATTTGGAAGTTCGGTAAATTCTTTATAATTAGTTGTTTTTCGAATAGCTTCTAACGCACACCATTCCCTTATTTCTCCAGACGGTGGGGCTAAACACCTTAATCAAAGTGAATGCCATAAGCAGAAAGCTAATGAGTCCAATACCATTTCTAGTTTCTATAAAAGCACTGATGCACCAAAGCACGAAATGCTCAGGTGCTGCCATTATATGCCTCCCAATGCACCTAACGAGACTGTCGAAAAAGTATAAGATTTGAAAAAAACCAAATTTTTCTAAAAATTAAATACGGTATTTATAGATACTTACGTTTGCTATGCTTTATGATTTTTGCTCAAAAAGGACTTTTTCGACAGTTTCAACAGTCACGACGTCAATCCGGTAAACACTTTTTTATATTTAATACCACCTGATTTACATATCTCAGTAATTGATAAGGCTTCTAGCTTTACCTTAAATTTAGAAACAAATAGAGAATACCAACCGCCAGATTTATTTCTAAAAAACTCATCTCTTTTACTATAATTCCCATCTATATATTTATTCACATCTTTAGATTAGTGGTAAGACCACTAAATTGTATATCTATTTCAAATTTCACTTTCTATTATTAAAAAAACTCCATTACTTTAGGAGGAAAAGAATGTATAAGGCAATTAATAAAGCAAACCTATCAATTATTATAGTTACGTTCATTATTAGGATTTTTCTTTTGTTGCTATGGACAGCTTCTGCTTTCAGCAAGGAAAGCGGAGAGTGGGTAAGCAGGGATCATAGGTGGCATCTACGAGGCCCTTGGAATTGGGCTCTGTCCCGCGAGCTTCCGCAACTCTTTCGCGAGTTTAACGGGATTGACTTCGGACACGCCCGTATCGCAGAGACTTTGCTCAGAACACAGGATGAAGGGCAAATCGAGAAGGCGCGCCTTGAGGTGCTTGACTTCATCTTCAGCTCACCATCTGTTCCACCGGATGAGGAACAGATGGCGCCCACATATACCCGCATGGCTTGGGAAATACAGCGTACATTTAATTGGGCGCACATTCTTCACCGAAGCCTTTACGATCTCTTTACCAGCGACAAGGTAAAAGACAAGGAAGCCGCATATAAAAAGATTCTTGCAGATTATCTTTCCAAACCCGAGGCAATTACCCCACACCGTTTAGACCACCACGGAAAACTCTGGAGTTTTCCCGAATCCAAGGCATTCTGCGACAAGTTCCCCAAATTTAACAGCCAGATTTGTGTTTACCACTGGCTTCAGGCTGCTGTTTATGATGTTCAGCTAATGGGCGACGTCTCCAAGCAACGTGAGCTGATGCCGCGTATTATCGAATACTATCACAACAACCTAAAAAACCCTCCGACAGAGTGGCAGTTCATGCCAATGTTTCCGGAGGTAGCATCAGAGTTCACAGCCCGCTTCCCTGAGACATCGGCAATATTTGATAACCTTCACATGCTGCACGACAACTTTGACGATGTCCTAAGCCGCCCAGACCTTTACCCAACACTGGAAGCCACGCGCAAGGCTATTTTGAAAATCCTTCCGATTTACCTTCGCAGTAACCATGAGCCCGAGGACCGTTATGCTGAGAACCATGAGAAGGCAATGACCGGAGGACATACAGGACACGAAATGATGGGGCATGAGATGGAGATGGATATGGGACCGCGCCCGCCTTCGGCAAAGGAAGTGCTTTTTGGAAAAGCATCAGATGACATAAGTCAAGAACTTGAAGGTGAAGAAAAACCGGCAGTAGAACACAAACAACACGAACACCATGAAGGAGGCAGCAAATGAACCCTAAACCTATGTCAATTTTACTAATCACCCTACTCATTGCATTAAGTGTTACCAGCGGCTACGCGATAGACCATAGTAACTTGGATGAGGGACGCCCATTACGAGTAGAAGACGCCTATTCTATTGCTGATGGTGAATTAGCACTTGAAGCGGGCTTGGGATTTAGTATTGAACGGCGTGCTGAAGACAGGTTCTTTTCTCCATTTGAAATCCTATACGGAGCATACCCCAATCTCCAGTTGAAGGGACTAATAACCAAGTCTTTAGACCGCCTGAGGGTACACGCAAACCCTGCGGACCAGTATTTAAACGGTGAAAGAGATGGAAAGAGAGACAATCGGCTTGAATTTATCCTCGGGGCAAGTTATCCGGTTGGCGCACCCGGGTACACCAGGCTTACGGTTATTGGTGATGTGTTTACAGATGTATCAGTCCAGCGAGATGACACAAACATCGTTGGCACAGAGTTCGGTCTCCGTTACCAGTTGACACAAAGAGTAGTCCTGGATACAGGTATTGGCTCCGAGTTTGCAGGGGCATCCGAGCGCGCGTTTTTTTATATGACGGCAGGTGTCCTCTGTAGGTTTCTAGATTTTTGTTGGAGAAAAAGTTTTGTAATTGGAAACTGTTTGGTATTCTTAGTTTTAGTAGGAACACGCCACGGCGTGTTCCTACATTTATCTTTGATCGGTTGATGGTTACCATTTAAACGATCAAATCATTACAACACCTGCAAAGGAAATCAAAAATGAGAATAATTTTAACATTGATACTTATGATCATTCTTGCGCTTGCAGGACTTTTCGTTTTTATCAACTCTGGTTTTTACAATGTCGCTGCCTCAAAGCCTCATACCAAATTCACCCAATGGATCCTTAGTACAGCTATGGAGAAATCGGTAAAACATCACGCCAAAGGAATCAAGCCTCCTCCCCCTTCAGATGACTCTATAATACAGTCCGGTTTTGATCACTATAACGAGATGTGCGTAGGATGTCATGGTAAACCTGGACTTTCAGTCAGTGAACTTGACAATGGGTTCAATCCTGAGCCGCCCGATCTGATAGAAGAGATGAAGGAGGGGGAATGGAGCGCAGAAGAGTTATTCTGGATTACCAAAAATGGGATCAAGATGAGCGCAATGCCCGCGTTTGGACACAATCACAGCGAGGAGGAGATATGGACAATCGTAGCTTTTCTTGAGCAACTTCCTAAAATATCTCCTGAGGAATACAAGGCGATGGAAGACGCCGCTGAGGGAAAACGCCGTAAGCACAATCATGAGCATGGACAAGAGCACGAGCACAATCATTAACACGTAACATCCTCAAACTGAAGCCAGGAGCTAGTGCTTACACTGCTCTTCAAAGTGCATTATAGTAGTAATTGAAATGACTCTAAACTTGACAATTTGTTAGTAAAAAAATATCCTTTTTAACACTAGGTGTTGCGGATGAAAATTTTGAGCGCAGTAACCAAGCTATCCGTGTTTGTTGGAATAGTGCTCCTCCTCTTCCTTTTTGCTTATGCAATATTCGGAGATAAGGTATTTGAGAAGCCCTCCCCTCTCGTTGGAACGCAAGCGCCGGATTTTAGGCTTAATCTTTTTACCGGGGGGCAACTGAAACTCTCGGAACTGAAGGGAAAAGCAGTGCTTTTAAACTTCTGGGCGTCGTGGTGCGGTCCGTGTAGAAGCGAAGCTCCAGCCCTTGAAGCCTCGTGGAGAAAATACAGGGACAAACCCGTAGTTTTTCTCGGAATAAATGTTTGGGATGATAAGAGCAACGCTCTTCGGTACATAGACAGTTTCGGTGGGGGGTATTTAAATGGGCTAGACCCGAAGGGAGAAATTGCAGTTGAATACGGTGTTGCCGGCGTGCCTGAGACATACTTTATTGACCCCTCAGGGAAAATAGTAGATAAATACACGGGACAGCTCACGAAAGAGACGATAGATTATTTTTTGGAAAGAGCGCTATCGCCTTCAAAGCAAAATGAGCTAACCAAAAGATGATGGGTAAATTAAAGATGATTAAGGAATTACAGACTTTCAGGAGTCTTTTTTACTTATCTGCTCTAGCGATAACTATTTCTATGTCCTTATCATTGAGCTCAATAGCAGACAGTATTGATGAACAGGTGAGGGAAATTTCCTATCTGCTCATGTGTCCTGTATGCCAGGGGCAGACAGTAGAAGAATCCAACTCTCAGCTCGCAAACGATATGCGCGCAATAATACGAAAAAAGCTTGAAGTGGGAGAGTCCAAAGAGGAAATAATTGCCTACTTCGTAGACCGCTATGGCGAAACAATCCTGGGCGCCCCGCCCGCAAAGGGTACAAACTGGGTTCTATGGCTCCTTCCGGCTTTTGCCCTTTTAGCCGGGGGGCTTGGGATAGGATTATTCATTTACAAATCGAAAAGTGAGAAATCGGACAAATTTGAAAAAGAGCCTAAAGAACCTTTAACCCATGTAAACACAGAATACATAGATAAGATCAATAAAGAGCTAAAAGATTTCGAGTCATAATGTCAACGAAAAATCTAGAGCTCAAGTTATATTGATTTTGTTGGTCAAAGGCCTTCTTTTTGTTTTCTTCTCTTCTTCAAATACCACGGCACAATAATCGAGATAACAACAAGCAGGAAAAACCCAATAAGAACAGCAAAACCGCCTTTTGTGATCGAGCCGCCAAAGTATGAATATACTGAGGTTGCCGGAATAATGCCTATCATTGTGGCGAGGAAGTGGCTCCAGAAAGGTATTCTTAAAACGCCGGAGGTATAGCTAACTAGGTCAAATGGAGGACCAACGGGTGAGGTTCTAATTATAAGAAGCGTTTTAAACCCACTGTTCTTTAAATTTTCATTGAGTTTCTCAAATTTTCCCTTTGATATTCTATCAACGAAATCCTTGCCCAAAACCCTCGCTATCAGAAAACAAAGACTCGCATTCAGGGTTGCTCCCGTAACAGTTAAAAAAGTTCCCAATAAGGGACCAAATGTAAATCCTCCAGCCAGCGTATAAAGCGTTGGAGGTATGGGAATAAAAGGCCTTATAGAGAAAATATAAATGGCGAGATAAACAATCGCTCCTTTTACGACTCCAAAGCTTAGAAGGTACTCTTTTATTTTCGTTGGTGTTAACTCTTTAAAGTTAACATCCAAAGCTCTTACAAAGAAAACCGCTGCAATTAAAGCTACTAATAAGACAAGTACCTTCATTATGCTTTTCTTGTCTATATCTGCCAGTTTGTTAATTATGTCCATTCAGTAACTCTCTAATTTCATTAACTCATATTTGATTTTTAGATGGTTGAAATTGGAATTAGATTCCTAACTATACGAAAACGG
>JACPIY010000028.1 GCA_016187835.1 Deltaproteobacteria bacterium
AACCAAGACAGAGACAGAAACCATTGAAAAAGCACTTGAAGAAGCCATTCACCGCGCAAAGTTTGAACGGTTATTAAAACAGAGTTCTGGAAAATTTAAGTTTAAAGATTTTGATTTTGGCAAGGACCATGAGCAAGGGTAAGATTGCCATAATAGATTCCAATATCTACATTGATCTTTTTCGCAACGGGTTGTACCAAGACGAGTTAAGTAAGATCAATAGAAATTTCATAATTAGGAATAGCGCTGTTGTTCTCCTCGAATTGTTCATAGGAGCGAAGGAAAAAAAGGAAAAGAAACTTATCCTGAAAATGGAAAGAGACCTAGGAATAATTAACCCGACCCCGCAGAATTGGATAGAATCGGGCGAGATCCTAAACAGATTAAAAATCAAACATGGCTTTGATCGTAGAAAGATAAGGGACTTAGTTAACGATACACTGATTGCTACCTCAGCTAGAGGCAACGGCGCTATGGTAATAACTAATAACGGTAGTGACTTCGAGCTTATCAGAGAAATCAGACTTTTTGACCTAATTGTTATCTGAAACGAGCCCTCTTCCTCTTATGTACTTTGGTCGAGAAATGGAGTATGGGGTTAATCTGAGTTCGGATGATTCACCTTCTTTAAGCCTGTAAAATCCGAGCGCACCGATCATTGCAGCGTTGTCTGTGCAATACTTCGGAGAGGGAATAAAGAGTGAAATTCCCTCTTCTTCAAACCTTTCATTTGCAAGTTCTCTAAGGCGTGAATTGCATGCAACCCCTCCCGCAATAACGACTGCTTTAACTCTATTCTTGCTTGCAGCCGCCAGTGTCTTTTCTACCAGAGTTTCAACAATTGCCTCCTGGTAGCTTGCGCATATTTCTTTTAGTTGATTTTGATCTGGATCAGGATTTTTTTTCAGATAATAGACCAGAGAAGTCTTTATCCCGCTGAAGCTAAAGTCGAAAGAAGACGAAGTCTTGAATGGACGGGGGAAGGGAATCGCGTCTCGGTCTCCTTCTTTTGCGATTCTATCAATTTCAACCCCTCCGGGGTAACTTAACCCTAAGAGCTTTGCCGCTTTATCAAATGCCTCTCCCGCGGCATCGTCTCTTGTCTTTCCAAGGAGTTCAAATTCTATATGACTCTTTACGAGATAAAGGCTCGTATGTCCTCCCGATACCACAAGACCTATGAATGGAAAAGGAACATCATGCTCAAGATAAGCGGCGGCAAGATGTGCTTCGAGATGGTCAATTCCTATAAGCGGCACTCCAAGAGAGAATGCAATTGCTTTTGCCGTTGAAACTCCAACCATAAGACATCCTATAAGACCGGGGCCTTTTGTCACGGCAATGCCTTCAATATCTGTGAGTTCTACATCTGCCTTGCCAAGGGCTTCTATAATCACAGGGATTATGTTTTCAACATGCTTTCTTGAAGCTAGCTCTGGAACTACTCCACCAAATTCCTTGTGGATTGCTATTTGAGAAGCTACTGCGCTTGAGAGCACGGTTCTACCGTCTTTAATTACGGCCGCTGCCGTTTCGTCACAGGAAGATTCTATGCCAAGCACAAGGGATAACATAGCAGTTTATTTTACTGGATTGTTTAATGTTCACAAATTAATATGGCAACTCATCTTACACACTCATGGGGACTCAAGGGAAAAATAAAGCTGTCATTCCCGCATGTATTTAGCGGGAATCTAGTAGAGACGCAAAATTTTGCATCTCTACAAATAGATGCCCGATAAAAGCATTCAAGCATGACAGAAACTAAAATGCGTAACGAGACTGTCAAAAAAGTATAAGATTTGAAAAAAACCAAATTTTTCTAAAAATTAAATACTGTATTTATAGATACTTACGTTTGCTATGCTTTATGATTTTTGCTCAAAAAGGACTTTTTCGACAGTTTCAACATCAATCTGTAAATGAATATGCCGGACACGGAGACACAAAGAGTGCAGATAAAAATTTGTAATCTCCACGCCTTGTGCTGAGTTATGATAACTCTAATTATAATGGTTAAAAATTAATTGCCGAATGTGCGGAGGATTAATTGACAGGACTATGTTACTATTATATTGTCATAAATAAGATGTTTTAATAGGAGGGTAAGATGGGTAGAGTACTTAAAAAGGAAAGAATACCAAATTACAATTCTATTACCCGGGCCCCTTTGCCAAATTCCAGAAAAATTTACGTTAAAGGAAAAATACATGACATCAAAGTCGCTATGCGTGAAATTGAGCTGGACGATTCCAATCCCATGTTTTCTATAAACGGCGGCTCAACCAAAAATTATTCCCTTGCGGTTTACGATACAAGTGGTTCTTATACGGACCCCAATGTCGAAATTGATGTTCTTAAAGGATCAGATCCCATTCGGGAAAAATGGATTTTAGAGAGAGGAGACGCGGAAAGACTTCCAGATTTTTCATCCGAATTGGCAAGGGGTAGCTTAAGAGAATCCAAACTCAATGGAATTCGATTTAAGTATATAAAAAAACCACTAAGAGCCAAACCTAGAAAAGTCGTTACACAAATGCATTATGCCAAAAAAGGATTTATTACCCCTGAGATGGAATACATTGCCATTCGTGAAAATCAGCGAATAGACGAATTAAAAGAGCAACTAAAAGAGCTAGCAAACTACCATAAGGGAGAGAGTTTTGGAGCCAGTATTCCGGACACATACATCACCCCTGAATTTGTCAGACAGGAGGTTGCAAGAGGAAGAGCTATTATCCCAAACAACATCAATCATCCTGAAAGCGAGCCGATGATAATTGGCAGAAACTTTTTGGTGAAGATAAATGCAAATATTGGCAATTCAGCCGTAACTTCAAGCATCGAAGAGGAAGTTGAAAAAGCCGTTTGGGCTTGCCGCTGGGGCGCTGACACTATAATGGATTTATCAACCGGTAAAAACATTCACGAAACAAGGGAGTGGATCATAAGAAATTCACCTGTCCCGGTGGGTACAGTGCCAATTTATCAGGCATTAGAAAGGGTTGGGGGAAAGGCAGAGGAACTCACGTGGGAGATATTTAGAGACACTCTAACTGAGCAGGCTGAACAGGGTGTGGATTACTTTACTATTCATGCCGGAGTATTGCTTAGGTACATTCCCTTAACGGCAAAGAGGATTACGGGGATTGTTTCAAGGGGCGGTTCTATTCTGGCCAAATGGTGTCTGGCACATCATAAGGAGAATTTTTTATACACGAATTTTGAAGAAATTTGCGAGATTATGAAGGCGTATGATGTGGCATTCTCTTTAGGAGATGGCTTGCGGCCAGGCTCCATTGCCGATGCCAATGACGAGGCTCAGTTTGGCGAGTTAGAAGCCTTGGGAGAGTTAACACAAATAGCTTGGAAACACGATGTTCAGGTAATGATTGAGGGACCGGGTCATATACCTATGCATTTGATTAAGGAGAATATGGACAAGCAGTTAGAAATCTGTCATGAAGCGCCATTTTATACCTTGGGACCTTTAACGACCGATATCGCTCCGGGCTACGACCACATTACTTCGGCTATCGGAGCTGCTATGATTGGCTGGTACGGTACCGCAATGCTTTGTTATGTGACTCCTAAAGAGCATCTTGGACTACCTAACAAGAAGGATGTCAAAGATGGTGTTATTGCTTACAAAATTGCAGCCCACGCTGCGGATTTGGCAAAAGGGCATCCTGCAGCACAGGTCCGAGATAACGTGCTAAGCAAAGCAAGATTTGAATTCAGATGGAATGACCAGTTTAATTTATCATTAGACCCGGATACAGCGCGTGAATATCATGATGAAACTTTGCCGTCGAATAATGCAAAGGTAGCACACTTTTGCTCTATGTGCGGTCCTAAATTCTGCTCTATGAGAATTACGCAGGATGTGCGTGAGTATGCCGCAAAACACGGTATTTCCGAGAGTGAGGCTATTCAGAAGGGAATGGAAGAAAAAGCAAAGGAGTTTGCTGAAGCTGGCGGCGAGATTTACGTCCCCGCTGAGGAGTAGGTTATTTAATGCGCACCTAAAGATGCCAATGAAACTAATTTGCTGTCAGGGTATCTAACGGAAAATTTCCCTCTTATCCTAACCGCTGTGAAACAAGCCTTTCCTGGACTTATTTCAGGGTTCAGAATGACACTCTACTAATTTTATACCCATATGTTTTATTGGGCATCCAATTTCCTTCTTTTTCATCTCCAATATTATTAATTGAAAATAAATATACAAAAACCCTTTTCCCGGATGTTTTCGATAAAAGCACCAAAGTGTAATGTCGATTAGGCTGACAATACAGTAAGTTGCGACCTAATGAAATTTTGGGTATACATTCTTGGCTTTATAAATTGAAAAGGGGCTTAAGATGGATTTTAAGGATTTAGCTAAGGAAATTTCCAGTAGATCAAAAATTAAAATCAACCGGAAGAATATAGAAAGGCTTCTGGGGGCTCTGAGGAAAACAAAGCTTCCCTGGGAGCTGGTAGACCTTTCCGATTTTCCGGTGCCAGCCGTTTTTGAGTCTATGAAGGTCCTGGAGGAAAAAGAAATAATTTCAATATCTGACGCCGGTTTTAAGCTTACAGCACGAGGGAAAGAGGTTGTAAAAGACATCCATCCTGTGGAAGATATTTCTTGCTCTGATTGTGAGGGGAGGGGCATCACTTTAGAAAAATTCTCTGATCTTGAAAAAAAATTCCTTAGGGTTCAGAAAAATCGCCCTGGGGCAATAAGACGGTTTGATCAAGGTTATGTAACGCCAAAGACAACTCTTTCTCGTTTTGCCGTTGCTTATGAGAGAGGAGATGTTGTGGGGAAAGAAATAATCCTCCTTGGCGACGATGATTTAATGAGTATAGCCTTAGGCCTAAGTGGGCTTACGAAAGGAATCACTGTAGTAGAAATTGACAAAAGACTCACGGATTTCATTCAGGAAACAGCGGATAAAGAGGGGTTTAAGATTAATGTCCAAACTGTTGACCTAAGGCATCCTCTTCCAAAGGAGCATGTTAAAAAATACGATGCCTTTATTACTGATCCGCCCGAAACTATAAAAGCCGCCGATGCTTTTATTGGACGCGGAATAGCCTCGCTTCGTGCGCCGGGCTCTGCCGGGTATTTTGGGTTTACAAGAAGAGAAGCCTCTCTTACAAAGTGGTATGATGTACAGAAATTGCTTCTCAAATATAGAATCGTTTTTACCGACATAGTCCATAATTTTAACGAATACGTAAACTGGGGATACGAGGAGGAGACCAGGGCGTGGAGACTCTCTCCAATAAAAGTCAGACCCAGAAAAAACTGGTACAGGTCAGCCCTCTATAGATTCGAGACCCTTGATGGATTTAGGGGGAATTTCAAGGATTACGGTGAGGAAAATATATACGAGGATGTAGAAAGTTCGACGACGTAAGACGTAAATAGTTCCTGGTTGTATGGTTAATAGTTGATAGTTCATACCCATTCGGAAAGCGATTAACTATCAACTAAGAACTATCAACTGCTAACTATCCTATAATGCCTAAGCGAACCGACATAAAGAAAATATTAATAGTAGGCTCTGGGCCGATCATAATAGGACAGGCCTGTGAGTTCGACTATTCCGGCACTCAAGCCTGCAAAGCCCTCAAGGAAGAAGGCTACGAGATTGTTCTCGTAAACAGTAACCCGGCAACGATTATGACAGATCCTGGTTTTGCGGATAGAACCTACATAGAACCTCTCGTTGCAGAAATAGTCGCAAAGATAATTGAACGAGAGCGTCCGGACGCGCTTCTTCCTACAATCGGCGGCCAGACTGCGCTTAACATTGCAGTGGAGCTTGCCGAATCTGGGGTTCTCGATAAATTTGGAGTCGAGCTTATCGGGGCAAAACTACATGCGATAAAGAAAGCGGAGGACAGACAGCTTTTTAAGGACGCTATGCTTAAAATTGGTCTCCAGGTTCCACAAAGCGGAATCGTCCATTCGATGAGTGAAGCCTGGGGGGTTGTGGAAAGCATCGGGTTTCCCGTCATAATCCGACCTGCCTTTACTCTCGGAGGAACCGGAGGAAGCGTCGCGTATAACAGGGAGGAGTTCGAAGAATTTGCCAAAGCAGGACTCGATGCAAGTCCCATAAGAGAAATACTTGTAGAAGAATCCGTCCTAGGCTGGAAGGAATTCGAGCTTGAGGTAATGAGAGACGGAAAAGATAACGTCGTTATAATATGCTCGATAGAGAACTTCGACCCAATGGGCGTACATACGGGAGATAGCATTACAGTTGTCCCTGCCCAGACCCTTACCGACAAGGAATATCAGAGAATGCGAGATGCGGCAATAGCGATAATCAGGGAAATAGGAGTTGACACCGGTGGGTCGAATATTCAATTTGCCGTCAATCCGGAAGACGGACGTATGGTAGTAATCGAGATGAACCCAAGGGTATCAAGAAGCTCTGCCCTTGCCTCAAAAGCAACGGGGTTTCCAATCGCTAAAATCGCAGCAAAGCTTGCGGTGGGCTACACCCTTGATGAAATTTCAAACGATATTACTCGCTATACGCCCGCCTCGTTTGAGCCGACGATTGATTATGTTGTTGTAAAAATCCCAAGGTTTGCTTTTGAAAAATTCCCTCAGACCGAGCCTGTGCTCACAACGCAGATGAAATCGGTAGGGGAGGTTATGGCAATCGGAAGGACTTTTAAGGAATCCCTTCAGAAGGCAATGCGCTCCCTTGAGATTGATTCCTACGGTTTTGAGCCGCAATCTAGTGATTCAGAACTAATTCGAGAAAAATTAAGAGTTCCAAACCCTGATAGACTCTGGTATATAGCCGATGCTTTTAGATGTGCTATTAAAGTTGACGAAATATATAAGATTACCGGCATTGATCCCTGGTTTCTTGATAACATAAAGCAGATCGTAGAGGTGGAAGGAGAAATCAAAAAGCTTGATAAACAGAAATTTCCGACCGGTATCTTTAAGCGTGCTAAGGGATATGGATTTTCGGATATGAGATTGGCCGAACTTTTAGAGCTTCCTGAAGATGAGATTGAAGGGAGAAGAAGAAGTGAAGGGTGTCAAGCCGTATACAAGATGGTTGATACGTGCGCCGCAGAGTTCGAAGCATATACTCCTTACCTCTATTCAACTTATGAAAGAGAGGATGAGGCTCTACCAACTGACAAAAGAAAGATTGTAATTTTGGGGGGTGGTCCCAACAGGATAGGGCAGGGAATAGAGTTTGACTATTGCTGCGTTCATGCCTCTTTTGCCCTCAAAGAGGAAGGCTTTGAAACGATAATGGTAAATTGCAATCCTGAAACCGTAAGCACCGATTACGATACGTCTGATCGTCTGTACTTTGAGCCCCTGACGCTCGAGGACACACTGGCGATAATCGAGAGGGAAAAGCCCTATGGAGTGATAGTTCATCTCGGGGGACAGACGCCGCTAAAGCTTGCTATTCCTCTTGAGAAAAAAGGAGCAAAGATAATCGGCACTTCGCCTGAGAACATTGACCTTGCTGAAGATAGGGAAAGGTTCCGTGATTTAATCCAGAAGCTTGGACTCACTCAGCCTGAAAGCGGAATTGCGAGAAGCGAAGATGAAGCTCTCAAGATTGCATCGAGAATTGGTTATCCGGTCATGGTAAGGCCCTCTTATGTGCTTGGTGGCCGCGCGATGGAAATTGTCTATACCGAAGAGGCTCTCAAGCGCTATATAAGAGAAGCCGTAAAGGTTTCTCCTAATCACCCAATTCTCATTGACGAGTTTTTAAAAGATGCCATTGAGGTTGACGTCGATGCCCTCTCGGATGGAAAGACAGTGGTAATTGGCGGTGTTCTTGAGCATATAGAGGAAGCGGGGGTACATTCCGGAGACAGTGCGATGGTCCTCCCGCCGTTTTCGATCGGTCAGTACCTTGTTGACGAGATAAGGCGTCAAACCCGTGAGCTTGCTCTCGCTCTCAAGGTTATAGGTCTGGTAAACGTTCAGTTTGCCGTAAAGAATAGGGACGTTTATGTGCTCGAAGTAAATCCCAGAGCCAGCCGTACGGTTCCGTTTGTTAGCAAGGCTATAGGAGTTCCTCTTGCAAAAATAGGGACGAAGGTAATGGCTGGAAAAAGTTTAGAGGAACTTGGATTTACCGAGGAGATTGTTCCAAAGCACATCTGCGTGAAAGAGTCTGTATTTCCATTTATCAAGTTTCCAGGTGTGGACACAATTCTTGGTCCTGAGATGAAATCAACCGGAGAAGTGATGGGAATTGATACTGAGCTGAGAAAGGCATTTGCCAAGGCGCAGATTGCATCCGGCACGCGTCTGCCGCTTTCGGGAACGGCTTTTATAAGCGTAAAGGACGATGATAAATCCCGTATTGTCAGCATTGCGAGAAAACTCCAGGAACTGGGTTTCAATCTTTTGACCACTCGCGGGACGGCTGCCTACCTGGGGAATCAAAAAATCAGTAGTAGGATCGTAAACAAGGTTATAGAGGGACGACCAAATGTAGTTGACCATTTAAAAAACGGGGAAGTCCAAATTGTAATAAATACTACATTTGGCGAGAAAGAGATTGCCCAGTCCTATTCGATAAGGAGAACGGCTCTTATCCATAACGTGCCGTATTACACAACGATCTCTGGAGCGAGAGCAGCTGTGGGAGCAATCGAGGTTCTAAAAAAGGAAGGGCTTGGTGTGATGGCTCTTCAGGATTATTACAAGGACGGTATTGAGTAAGGGCACAGCATGCCGTGCCCTTACATTCGTGTTCATTCGTGGATAAAATAATTAGCGATTCTCAGTTTGATAATTGAAAATCCTTATTCCTTACCCTACTAAAAATTTAGGTAAAATAATAAGCTTTAAAACTACTCTAATTTGAATATGTTGCTTAACTTAAGAAGGAATGAAAGGAAGGAGGGATAAAATGTCAAATGACAGAATCCCTATTACACCAGGGGGGTATAAGAAGCTTCAAGAAGAGCTACACAGAATGAAGACCGTGGAGCGTCCTCAAGTCATAAAGATGATTGAGCACGCTAGATCGCTTGGCGACATTTCAGAAAACGCTGAATACGAAACGGCAAAAGACAGGCAGAGTTTTGTGGAGGGGAGGATTCAGGAGCTGGAGAACAGACTTGCAAGAGCCGAGATAATTGATCCAGCAAAACTTCTCAACAAAGACAGGGTTATGTTTGGTGTTCGTGTGACACTTGAAGAAATAGAAACAGGTAAAACGGTGAATTATCAACTCGTAGGACCCGATGAATCGGAGCCGGAAAACGGGCTTATATCCGTAACCTCTCCCATTGGGCGCGCCCTCCTAGGAAAGCGTGTGGATGACGAGGTTCGAGTCCAAACTCCTGGAGGAATAAGAGAGTTTGTGGTTTTGGAAATTGAGTAGGGAAAGAACAAGGTTCTATACCTGCGCAGGAGTAACCCTCCCACCATCGTGATCACAGCATATCAATAGACCGGTTTGCAACTGCATATGCCAATCAGCCGCCCACTTGTGTCATTCTGAGCGAAGCGAAGAATCTAATATTCACCTGTAAAAACGAGACTATTCGCGGAGTTTACACTGAGTGTAACGAATGTGCTCCGGGTGATAGGATTTGTAAAGCCAAATGAAAACCGGCTCTAGGGCAACGCACCGGAAGTCCTCCTCGATTCAGAACACGCGTATAAATCATTGTGGTTTTGACATCCTTATGCCCCATGCCCCAGCAGTTCCTGCACAGTACGGATGTCATAACCATTTTGAAGCAGGTGTGTGGCGAAACTATGGATTTTCTTTATTGACATGAAATTAGACTTGTTGTACCATGGGGTTCTGCTAGAACCCAGATGGCCGAAACGCTAATGGAGTAAGGCTCATGTCCCAAATCAAGCTCGACCATTGTGTAGTTCATGTCTCCGATTGGGGGCGCTCTAATGCGTTTTACCGCGATGTGTTGGGAGCCGAACTTGTGAAAGTCGGGTCTCGTTGGGCGTATCGGTTTGGGGAAACGCAACTCAATTGTCACGGCCCGGATGTCCATGCCACGCCTGTTGCCAAATTGCCCGTCATGCCAGGCGGAAGCGACTTATGCTTTGTTTGGCCTGAGCCCATCCATACTGCCATTGTTCACCTAGAGAAGCATGGCGTTCAAGTGGAAGTCGGGCCAGTCCCAAGGTTTGGCTCACGCGGCCATGGGACGAGTGTTTACTTTCGAGACCCAGATGGTTCATTGATGGAATTTATCTCGTATGAAAGCAATCAGCAGAGCGGTTAGAGATTTAGGTTTGCGGCAATTTACGGAGCGAGCAAGTCAAAACGATAGTCAGCGTAGGCGATGTTGCACGGGTGGCATGGTCGCGCGAGGAGGTTTGAATGAGTAAAGCGAAGAACCGCGCTACGATCGAGGGTCTGGTGGCGGCGATCAACGGAGGCGACCACGCGGTGCTCGACAAGGTGTTCACCGAGGATGTCGTGATGGAGTGGCCGCAGTCCGGCGAGCGGATCAGAGGCGGGCAAAATCGGCGTGAAATCTACAGCCGGTTTCCGGCGCTCCCCAAGGTCACGCCAAGGCAGATAACCGGTAGCGGCGACCTCTGGGTGCTCGAGGCGAGCCTCGACTACGGAGATGGCGAGCCGTACCAGTGCGTGTTCGTCTTCGAGATGCGGCGCGGAAAGATTGCCAAAGAGGTCGGGTACTGGTCAAAGCCGTTCGAGGCGCCCGCGTGGCGCGCGCCGTGGGTCGAGCGAATGTAGAGTGGTTCCGACACACTTCGTCGGTCTCGGAGGAGCTGCAAAGTTTTGGTAGTGTAGTTAAATTACCGTTCGCCCTGCACAGTCGAAGGACGAAGTATGTAGTCAAAAGAAAAGATGCATCCTTCAATGAACTCAGGATGAGCGGATTATATCCACTGTACAAAGCAGTCTGATTAAAAACAATTGATATAACGCTTGATCCAGGTGACATAACTCTCTATGCGAGAAGAGTAGCGCTTGCGTCTTATGGTCTCACAAACCCGATCAAACCAAGAAGTTTCTTAGGGTGCTGTTCCATAATTTTCTCTAATCTATTGACTCAGGGAAATATTGTTAAATATACTCTAAAGCAAAGAGAAAGAGTTCGCATAATGCGCTAAATAAGTGGTTATAAGAACTTTAGTTCACATAGTTAATATTTGGCGTCACTAAAAGCCACCTCAGCCGTCCGTGAGATTGCTACATGACCGAATATCAAGTCATAAAACCAGTCGGGATCGATGCAAACATTACTCCCTTTGCCTTCCAGCATTACGCAAAGGACTTCTATGAAGCTTATGAAAAGCACAAAGGGGGTCCTAGGTTTTCTCCAGCGAGACTGTTCTTGCTAACGCGAAGCATCGAGCTAGCAGCAAAAGCCTTGCACTTGGGTCAGGGCCGAACCGTAAGTGACGTGCTACGCCTAGACCACGATCTCGAAGCGGCCTGTGAGCCAGAAATTCTTGCGGCATACGGAATCAGCATAACGGCCGCTGAGGAAGTCGAATTGAAGAAGGCAAACGAGTACTACCAACGGAAGGGGTTTGAGTACTTCTTGTTCAGGATGCCTGGTATCCCCGTTGATCGTTCAGGCCCTCAACAGGCAGCCTCGGGGTGGCTAGGGTTACCGGATGAAGGTGTTCTTGAAAGCTTGCTCGGGAAGCTTCTGATGCCAAGGCTCTAATTGCCTAAATACAGAGACCGAGGGGACCTGTTGCAAGTTGAGCTCCGCTTGCTTGTTGCCGGCGGCTCAACTCGAACGTTATCTACCACTATATTTCCTTTAAGTTGGCCCTAATGTTGCAGAGTTGATCCAGTAAATATAGGCTTCTTCGGTGCGCCTTGCATAATGCTTTCGCCGAATTGCTTCGCGTAAGAGGTCAGGAAGTTTCTTTTTTAGGCGAGTTTCCATTTTTTCTATTGACCAGAAATTGGGCTTGCTGTAGCATTGGATAAAGCAACACTTTGCTGTCTAATTAATGATTCGGTACTAAACAAGCTACAGAGGGATTTGAGGGTGAAAGTACTAATGCCTAGCTATCTACCAAGTCTTCGACTTTATTCAAAGGCTCACAGATATTTGCGTTTAGACCCGGAAGTATCCTTGATGTTGGCACGCAAGACTGCGGAAGGGATCTGTCGCTATATGTTTTCGCAAACAGTCTCCTCAAATCCTGGTGAAATAATGCTGGAGAAATTGATTGAGAAATTTACAACAGATAAGCTTGTTCCAAAAAGAATACTGACTGCACTTAGAACAATACAACAATATGGCAACTACGGTGCCCATGACCAAGAGGATTCTGATTCCCCAATCTCTGAAGATGACGCTCAGCCTTGTATCATGGCGCTTGACTCAGTCTATTACTGGTTCCTGAAGGAATACATAGGAGTCAATCCGAAAATATTTACACGCATTGACGAGATGAATTTACACCCCCGGTCAGAGGAGATGCTAAATGAAGCTGGAATAACTTATCTGGGCGAGTTGGTGGTAACGAGTGAAGAGGAATTGCTTGCCATTACTGGGCGGCACTATTTATTGAGGGAGATCCGGGATAGGTTATCGTCAGCCGGTTTGTCAATCGGAATGCAACTTGACGAGAAAACAACGGAGGAGTTAAAGCGCATGAGAGTGCCCCGCGATAAGGGTAGTAGAAAGTAGGTGTCGAACACTTATAAGGCCTCGGATGTCAATAGGTAAAACTTTTCCATAACGAATGGCATTGTCCGATACCATTCGATTTTTCATTATTATCAATCAGTTTCAAGCTCAGTAATACGATTTTAAGAAAATAATTATGCATTGATGTAGGGGCTGATGCCCTTAGATTCGACAAGCTCACTACAGGCATCAGCCCTAAAAGCTCGTTCGGGGGAACGAGCCCTACATTTCTCGATAATCTTATCTATAGCTAAATACTTTTTTAAAATGGTATAAACTGTAAATCTTACTTTTTTCAAATCATGGGTTCTACATAAAACACTTATTGATTCGATATTATGCGGGACAGGCCTGTCCCGAGTTTATCGAAGGAAATGTCCCGCCTATCCAATAGTTTGAGGGTCAAAAGCCGAGTTGGGTTGTGCAGTAACCCCATGAGATATGTAGTTATCTCACGGGGTGAAAAGTTTTTTTATTGCTCATTGCGTCCTAGAAACTACATCCCATGAGATAATAGTATCTCACGGGATACATCCGTACCCTCATTCCATCCTATTCAAGACACTTCGGCGGACGGCTGATAGCCGCCGCTAAGTTTTGTCGTTACATACCACTATAATTCCCTTAAGTTGGCGCCAATGACGCAAGATTGCTACTACACGATTATTCTTTTCCTAATTCTTGCTACCCCATACATAAAAACCAGTATTCCAAAGATTAAAAGCCAGAGGGCATTTTCAATCATATCCGGTCGTAGATTGCCCATGACAAGCCCGCGCATAAGCTCCACGGAATGATATAGGGGGTTAAACCAGGCAATAGTTGTTACCCACTGAGGAAGTGTCGAAAGCGGAAAGAATATCCCTGATAGAAAATAAAGAGGAGCAATAAAAAGCGTAAAATAATAGCTGAAAAAATCCCATGACTTCGTAAAAGAAGTAAAAAGGATCGCCATAGATGCGAAAACGAATCCCGTAAGCAGGACGACAAAAGGAACAAGCAGGGCGGTAGGGGCAGGAATAAGTTTAAAAAGAAAAAGAACAACCATCATGGTAAGGCTTGCAAAAAGCGATTTCGTCGCTCCAAAAAGCACTTCTCCCGCAACTACCTCTTCTATTCCCACAGGTGTAGAAATTATCGCATCGTATGTTTTTTGAGCGCTCATTCTGGCATAGGCACCAAAAGTACACTCGTATGTTGCGGAATTCATGGCGGTATAAGCAATTAGTCCGGGAGCGAGAAACTGCATGTAGCTCATTCCGTTTACGTCAGAAATCAAAGGGGCAAACCCATAGCCCAGGGCAATCAGATAAAGAAATGGTTCCCCGACGTTTGCAACGATACTGGATTTATAAAACTTGGTCCAGACGATTAGGTTTCTATACCATACCCATAGGAACCTGTATGAAATGTTTGGTAGAATTTCTATTGTCCTCATTATGAAATCCTTTCTGGTTTCTCAATTCTTTGGATGTTTATGATACTAAATAGTATAGTCTCTTTGTCAATCCTATAGTGAGTTTCTCCGCAAGCAAAAAGTAGGGGCGAACGGCCGTTCGCCCCTAAAATAGGCTGTGATTAGGATTCCTCCAATCCTTCTTGTATCTCTGAAATGCGCCGATATTTCTGTAGGGGCAAGGCATGCCTTGCCCCTACAATCGTTTTATTGTTTGTTGCCCCGATTGAATTTTAAAGATCATCAAACTGCCTTTACTGTTTTTTTTGATGAATTTATTTGTATCTTTCTGAGAATCACAAGACATGATAAGGTATAAGTCCAAATTTAGACCTGAGAGGTAAAGCCCGATGGAAGAGAAACTTATAAAGACGCTTTCTGATATAAGCGGTTTAGTCTGGGGATTGCCTCTTATCGTGCTTCTTTTGGGAACCGGAATATACCTCACGATAATTTTAAGAGGACTCCAATTCCGGGCGCTAATACCATCCTTATACATAGCGCTTATAAAAAGAAAGGACGAAGGTGAATCTGAAGGCGATATCTCCCATTTTCAAGCTTTGATGACAGCTCTTTCTGCTACGGTGGGTGTGGGAAACATTGCGGGAGTAGCAACGGCGATTGCGGCAGGTGGACCTGGAGCGATGTTCTGGATGTGGATTACAGGGCTTTTTGGTATGGCAACAAAGTATTCGGAAGCCGTGCTCGCAGTCAAATACAGAGAAGTTGACAAATTCGGCACAATGAGCGGTGGGCCTATGTACTACATCTCAAAAGGGCTTGGGCTTAAGTGGCTTGGTACCCTATTTGCCGTGTTTGCTTCCATTGCAGCATTTGGAATCGGAAACATGGTTCAGTCAAACTCAGTGGCTGATGCTATTAATTCAACATTTGGCGTTCCTCACTGGATTTCCGGACTTGTTATGTGTGTTGCAACGGGACTTGTGATTATAGGAGGAATTAAGAGTATTGCAAAGGCAGCAAGCGTAATAGTTCCCTTTATGATAGTTTTTTACATGATTGGCTCTTTTATCTCGATTTTTGTTCACTGGCAAAACGTTCCTGATGCCTTTGGTCTCATTTTCTATCACGCCTTTACTCCTACTGCCGCCGCCGGTGGATTTATGGGAGCGGCTGTTCAACAAACTCTTAGAATGGGAGTTGCGCGTGGCATTTTCTCGAATGAATCGGGACTGGGAAGTTCCCCCATTGCCGCTGCCGCTGCTCGGACCAGAAACCCTGTGAGGCAGGCATTAGTTTCTATGACTCAGACCTTTATTGATACGATTGTCGTTTGCACATTTACCGGTGTCGTTATTATCGCAAGCGGAGTTTGGACGAGCGGCCAGACCGGAGCTTCCCTTACAACTCTCGCATTTGAGCAGGGGCTTCCCAAACAACTAGGCGATGATATTGTGGCTATAAGTCTTGCCTCTTTTGCCTATTCGACGATTATTGGATGGTGTTACTATGGAGAAAAGGCTATAGAGTATCTTCTCAAAGAGCGTGCAGTAAAACCCTATAGGGTTATTTTTACAATAATGGTTTTGGTTGGGGCCACGGTTGAATTAGACCTCGTCTGGACTTTTGCCGATGTAATGAACGGTCTAATGGCCTTTCCAAATCTCATCGGACTTCTTGGACTCTCGAAAGTTGTGGTTGAGGAGACGAAGAAATACTTGGAGATGGAGATTTCTGAGAGGTAGATTATTTAAGATGTCGAACTCAGGACCACAAAAAGTAGTCTTTTTATTTGGGTCTGGAATTTCATATAAGGCAGGAATGCCAAAACTTCATGAAATCACCGAAAGAGTGCTTTGTGGTGAAGGAATTTATTACGATTCTGGTTTAGAAATCTTTACTCCTTATAAACGCCCAATAGCAGTAGTCAAGATCCAACAAGAAGAAGAAAATGTTCGGAGAGTAGTTAAGTATTTACATTGGTTGAAAGTTGAGATTGATAATTATTACGAAATACGCAAGTTTAAACAAGATACCAATTATGAAGACCTCTATCATATGGTGAGCCAAATCTACTATAGTCAAGTAGGAGAATATGAAAATCCAGCTATTCAGCCCTTGATTGATAAGATGTTGCATGAAATAGAATTTCTGCTTTCGAAAACTAATAATAGACCTGAATGGACACTCACTGAGTTTGCTCGAGCAACCAAGGCATATTTGGAAGATATGGTGTTTCATTCCCTAAATAAGCAACCAATGTCTCTAGAGTATTTAGATTGCATAAAGAGGGCATGTAAGGATGAAGATTTTCCCAAAGTAGATATATTCACACTAAACCATGATACTGTTCTAGAAAAGTACTTAAAACACAATGGCATTCATTTTACTGATGGATTTAGTGAGCCGGAAGGAGAACAGAATAAGTACTGGGAGCCCAGTGTATTTAGTAACGGCGCTTTTAAAATTTGCCTTGTTAAATTACATGGTTCTATCAACTGGTTTCGTTTTAGACTGAAGGATGCAACTGATTGGAGTGGTGAGACAATCATTATTCCATCAGGTATGAAAGATTCTGTAATAGCTGTAATAACTGATTCGCAGGGTCAGATATGGGAGGCAATGGATTTACACCCTAAGTTGTTAATAGGGACGTACAATACAATGTTGGATTATCTCAGCGGAATTTATACGGAATTACATTATCAGTTTTATCGCTCTTTGGGTAATGTAAAACAATTGGTAATATGTGGATATGGATTAGGAGACCGAGGAATCAATACTCAAATAGTTAATTGGCTTTATTCTTCTGGAAACCGTAGGATCATATTGATTGATCCTGCACCCGAAGCACTAAAAAACAAAATAAATTCAATAAGTAATAAATGGGATATGTTGCTATCTACAAACAAGCTAACAATCATTCCAAAGGGAATTGAGAATGTGTGTTGGCAGGAGCTCAAAGACAATTTGTTTTAATCTCACTAAGCTTCATAGAACGACTCTTCTTCTAAAATAGCTTTTACTATCTTTGCAGACGCTGGAATCGCCCCCTTGGTTCGCTCAACTGTTTTTCCACGTTTTCTCTGCAGGTATTGTGTTAGTGCTTCTTCGATGACATCGGATAGCTTTCTTTTTTCCTTTGCAGCAAGTACCTTAAGTGCTGTAATAATCTTTTCATCTAGGGCAGTTCTGACCTTTTGTTTCATTTTCATACCGCTCCTTTTCGGTTATTATAGCGTTTTTCAATTGGGTTTAATACATCGGAAATTAGATTGCTTCGTCGCTTTGCTCCTCGCAATGACTGGTGAGGTGTCATTGCGAGCGACTGATAAGGAGTGAAGCAATCCCTCTTGTCCAACCAACTGTAGTGCATGCAATTGCAAATAGCTCTATAAGAGAATAATCATTCTTAGTAAGAAACCAAGATAAAAATCTAGTTTTCTATCTACTATTCCAAATTTGTTTCCGTTGGAGAGAAAAATACCCCCGAATTAACTATTCTCAACTTGGCTTAAAAGACTTCCAGTACAGTAGGTATCAAATCCGGTTGAAGACTTGTTGTATCGCTCTAGCCTTTCGACACTTGATGTTCGGCGGATACATATCCGCTCATCTTGAGTTTATCGAAGGATGAAAAGTATTTAAACCAATAAGAGGCATCCTTCGACAGGCTGTACGGTTTGGTTTGACCATCCGTGGCGATCCGTTCGACTTTGCTGCAGGCAGTCCTGCCGAACCATGTACAGGTTATTATGAACCGGGGCCGAAAAAATAAATCCAAAAAAATTTAGGGCACACATAGGTCTCTCTACAAAATGCAAATGCGTAGATATTCAGTAGGGGCAGGTTTCAAACCTGCCCCTACTCCGCCCCCAACATTTAGAATCCATTTCTTGAATTTGTATTAATGTTAAAACCTTATCTAGAAAAACCATATGAAAGAAAAAAACTACTTGACTTAGTTTACTAAAGTTGATAAAATGTCAAATATAGTTAACGGGGTACTGCATAGGGGTAGAAATGTCGGAATACATCTTTAAAATTGCCGAAACTCAAAAGGAACTAGAAGAATATTTTCGTCTTCGCCATGAAGTTTTTGTTAGAGAGCAAAAAATATTTTCTGAAACTGATATGGATGAATATGACAAGGAAGCAATACATATAGCCGCAATTGAAGCATCAACCGGAAAGATGGTAGGCGCGGTCAGATGTTATAGAAAAGAGGAAGAAACATGGTTCGGCGGACGACTTAGCGCTGCTCCAGGTTATCGAAACGGCATTGTGGGCTCGAATCTAGTAAGGTTTGCTGTAAAAACTATGAGATCAAGAGATTGCAAAAAATTTCTTGCATATATACAACCTCAGAATGTGAGATTCTTTGAGAGGTTGGGCTGGAAGACCGTAGGAGAGCAGATTATTTATCAAGGTCTTCCTCATCAGTTGATGCAAGCGGACCTGGATTCGGGTTAAAGCAATGCCACCAAGACACTAAGCCTGTGCTGAGCGAAGTCGAAGTGACACAAAGTTTTTTGTTTAAAAATTTTTCTTCGTGACTTGGTTCCTCAGTGACTAAATAGTTATCAAGGGCGGGATAAATGCAAGAGCTAATTTCAGATTTACGTTCTTCTCCCGGATTAAGCCAGAAAGGTAAGCTGAAAAGTCTATGGCCTCTACTGCCGCAGGTCTGTAAAGTTGACGGTAAGGATGTGATTCTAGGCGATGATGCGGCTGCCATTAAAACTCAAGATGGTTACCTGCTTCTTGCAGCCGAAGGTATTTATCCTCCGCTTTTAAAATCAAATCCCTACCTTGCAGGACGTACCTCAGTTCTCACAAACGTGAATGATATCTATGCTATGGGTGGAAGACCTCTGGCAGTTCTAGATGTGCTTTTTGGATCCGATGTTGAAGAAGTTAAGGAAGTGCTTCGAGGAATTAGGGATAACGCATCCCGCTATAGGGTTCCGGTAGTCGGTGGGCACTTAACCGAGGAAATGGGTTTTTCTTCTCTTTCCGTGTTTATAGTTGGTAGAGCAAAGAGTTTACTCTCCGGTTTTGACGCTCAGATAGATGATGATCTGGTTTTTATTTCCAACTTTAAGGGGAAATTTTATTCGGGTTTTAATTTCTGGGATTCCTCTAGCAATTTGGACGGTGAACAGACGCTAGAACATCTCGAACTCCTCCCCCAAATAGCCGAGGATGGATTAGCGGATGCGGGGAAGGACGTAAGTATGGCCGGACTTATTGGATCTACGCTCATGCTTCTTGAGTGTTCTGGAAAAGGAGCAGAGATTTATATTGACAAAATCCCTGCCCCTTTTGAGGTGCCTTTAAAAGATTGGTTGCTTACGTTTCCGAGTTTTGGATTTATTTTATCCCTTCGTCCACACAAAACTCCAAAGGTTGAAGAGAGATTCAGAAAATTAGGCTTACTATGTGAACTTATTGGAAAAGTGACCTTAGGTCATCAGGTCTTTTTAGTTAGCGCTACAGGGGAAAGAAACATTCTATGGGATTTTATCGCGGAGCCTTTGATTGGATTTTAAAAGCAACCGCGAGTTGATACGAGTGAGCATGAATGAAAGAAAAACAAAGTTGGTCATTAGTTGTTAGCTATACGTCCTTAGACAAAGCAAGGACCGCAAGGGTAAGAGCGGCTTCCAGCCGCGAATGCTGTCGTGCCAAGGATGGCGCTCCTACAGTCAGTTTTATCAAGTTTGTTTTTATTATTCGCGTAAATTCGTGCTTATTCGTGGTTATGTAATTACATGAATTCAAAATCAGGTGTGTAAATGGCAGAAGAAAAAAATCATGTAGATAGAATTATCTTAAAGCTGGGAGAGAAAATAAAGACCCTTCGCACAGAAAAGGGCTGGTCTCTTCAGGATTTGGCTCAAAAATCAGGCATTTCTGCTGCCGGGATTCATAAGATTGAGTCAAACGGAATAATTCCTACTATAACCACCATGATGAAAATTGCAGATGCCTTGGGAAAAAAGGTCAGCTACTTCATCGAGGAAGGGGAGAAAGACGCCATTTTTGTCCCTGCTAGAGACCGCAAAGCGATTTTCACTTTTAAAAAGGGACTCGATCTTCAAGGCATTTCTGCAAAGAAATACGGTGATTTTATTATGACCGCGGCTTATTCAGTGGTTGAGGTTGGGGCATCAAGCGGTAGAAAACCGATGAGCCATACTGGGGAAGAATTGGTATATTGCATTCAGGGAAAAATGGAATTTCGAGTGAAGGACAAAACCTACATTCTAAATCCCGGCGATAGCCTTCATTTTAGGACTCATCTGGAGCATAGCTGGAAAAACGTAGGTGAGGTTCAAGCAAAGTTGATATGGGTACTTGCCGTACCACCGTCGTGAGATGGTAAACGAGAATGATGTAGGTGTGCCATTAAGGTGCCACAGTTCAGAGTGGGTTACTTGTAGGGCATAGAGGATAAATACACGGGAGCCGAAATAAAGATGGAGGAAAAAGCGGGGATAAGCGAATGAAGTATTTGGGTGAACGAATTAGAGAGGCCAATGAAATTGCATTAGAAAGAATGCTTTCTGTTGAACCGGTTCTTGTTGACGTTGACACCGCGCTCAATGTTATTCCTGATATGACTCCAAACACCATCCTTCATGCCGGACCCCCGATAGAATGGAAAAGGATGTGCGACCCGATGAAAAGGGCTGTAAGAGGAGCTTTGATATTTGAGGGCTTAGCCGGTAGTGAAGATGAGGCTGAGAAACTGTTGAGAACAAATAAGTTAAAACTTTCTCCGAACCATCACCATAACGCCGTAGGTCCAATGACCGGGATCATCTCCCCTTCCATGCCTGTAATAGTTACAAGCGATTTGAAGTTTGGAAGAACGGCTTTCTCTACCCTCAACGAAGGCGGAGGCAAGGTTCTCTGGTTCGGGACGTTTGGAAGGGAAACTCTGGACCGCCTTTCATGGATGCGAGATGTTTTTGCTCCTGTAGTAAAAAAGGTAATTGCAAAAACCGGAGGCATTTCAGTCTGGAATATTCTGGCTCAAGGGATTCAGATGGGAGATGAGTGTCATAATCGTCATGCGGCTTCGACGAATCTATTCTTAAAAAGTATTATCGAGCCTCTTTTTTCAATAGATTTATCGCGTGATGTTGCTCTTCAGGTCTATCGTTTTATTGCGGGAAACAGCCACTTCTTTCTCAATATCACCATGACTGCGTGCAAACTGGCATTGGATGCGGCTCGCGATATACAAGATTCCACAACACTGACGGCAATGTCTAGAAATGGAACGGATTTTGGTATCCGTGTAAGCGGGCTTGGGGATAGTTGGTTTATAGCCCCCTCTCCTTATCTTCTCGATGCTCTTTATAATCCCGGATACAGTCCCGATGACGGCGCGCCTGACATTGGGGATAGTTCTATTATAGAGACTATGGGACTCGGCGGATTTGCCATTGCAGCTGCCCCTGCTATGGCATCCTTTGCAGGCGGGAGTTTTCAGGAAGCCGTGAGTATAACCAAACAGATGGGTTTGATAACTCTTGCTAAAAATTCTAAGTTTGCCATACCTGTTTTGGATTTTGCAGGAACTCCAACTGGAATTGATGTTCGTAAAGTAGTTGAAACCGGTATTCTCCCAAGCATAAATAGCGCGGTAGTTCATAAAAGTTCAGGAACAGGACAGATTGGAGCCGGAATTGTAAAAGCTCCTTATGAGTGTTTTACAAAGGCACTTATGGCTTTTGGAGAAAGATATAATTTGGCGGCATAGGTTAGATAATGTAGGGGCAGACCCCCGTGTCTGCCCTAATAACTGCTTCAATAAAGGGCAACCACGGAGGTTGCCCCTACTAAATTAAAAGAGGGAAAAATTGGCGGTAGTCAGCACGGTTAAGAAAAACTATTATCAGGATTCGATGAAGCTTATGCAGATAAGCCAAAAGCTTGGTGCGCTTCCCAGTGTTAAAAAAGCCTCCGCGATCATGGCAACAGAGGCAAATTTAAAGATGCTCAAAGAAACCGGTTTAATCAAGGAAACACCGGACTCTGTGAACGCGAACGATATGGTTGTGGCCATCGAGGCCGAATCCGAAAAGGCCGCAAAAGAGGCAATAGAGAGGTTGGATTCTCTTCTTGCTCCTCCACAGGTTGGCGGTACTGCACAAACAGAATATAAAAACTTTGATTCTGCTTATAGTGCCCTGCCTCAGGCGAACCTTGCAATAGTCTCTCTCCCTGGTCAATACGCAAAACTGGAAGTTGTAAAGGCGATTGAAAGAGGGGTTCATACTTTCCTTTTCAGCGATAACCTGACAGTTGAAGAAGAAATAGAGCTCAAAGAAAGGGCGAAAGACCGAGGGCTTCTTGTTATGGGGCCCGGATGCGGCACTGCAATAATAAACGGAATAGGACTTGGGTTTGCAAATGTGGTAAGACGCGGCCCGATTGGAGTAGTTGCTGCGGCGGGGACAGGAATGCAGGAGGTTACAAGTCTCATCCACAATTCAGGCTCAGGGATTTCTCATGCGATTGGATTAGGCGGAAGGGATTTGTCAGAAAACGTAGGTGGCATTATGGCGATGGAAGCAATAAAAATGCTCCAGCGTGACGAAAGTACGGAGGTTCTTCTTGTCGTTTCCAAGCCGCCATCCGAAAAAATAGCAAAAAGGGTCGTTGATATAGTTCGTGAAGGTGAAAAACCTGCTGTCGTTTGCTTTCTCGGGAAGAAGTTTGGTAAGGAATTAGATTCAAAAATTCGCTTTTCATCTACGTTAGAAGAAGCTGCTTTAGAAGCCTTGAAATTTGTCAACGGTAACGGAAAGCGACCTGCGCTAGTTTTAGATAAAAGCGGGAAAAAGGGGGCTGAGAAGCTAATTAAATCCATGGATCCTAAACAGCGCTATCTTCGTGGACTATTTTCAGGCGGAACTCTCTGCTATGAGGCTCAGCAAATTCTCTCTCCGATTCTGGGGAAGGTTTACTCAAACGCACCTCTTGATAAAGAATACAAGTTGAAGGACTCGAATCGTAGTAAACACCACACCTGCATTGATTTGGGCGAGGAGGAATTTACCGTGGGGCGTCCTCATCCGATGATAGATGCGACATTGAGAAATGAGAGGTTGATAAAAGAGGCGTCCAACCCTAGTACGGCCGTGATTCTTTTTGATGTTGTTCTGGGATACGTAGCGAGTCCTGACCCGGCCGGTGACCTTATCCCTGCAATAAAAGAAGCAAAAAAGATAGTAAAAAAGAGAGGTCATTCTATTGGTTTTGTTGCTCACGTCTGTGGCACGGAAGAGGATCCCCAAAATTTGAAGTTACAGGAGCAAAGACTGAGGGAAGCCGGAGTATTGGTTCTTCCTACAAACGCTCTTGCTTCCAGGATTGCAGGGTGGATTACAAAAAGAGGTCGGGTATCAGGTCTTAGGTTTTAGGTGTTGGTTTTTTTCTGAGACCTAATGTCTAACACCTATCATTTAGTTTTGGTAATAGTGGGAGAAAGCGGATGAAGGTGGCTGTAGTAGCATTTGGTGGAAATGCTCTTATGGATTTTAGCGGCAAAAGCAGCTATACCGATCAGTTGATGAAAGCGGAAAAGATGTGTGGAGAAATCTCCAGTCTTTTTGATATGGACTATCACGTTGCAATCACCCACGGCAACGGTCCTCAGGTTGGAAATCTTCTCATGCAGCAGGAATCCTTGGCTGATACTATTCCGCCAATGCCTCTTGATGTATGTGATGCCATGACCCAGGGACAAATAGGTTATATGTTAGAGCAGACATTAAGAAATATGTTTACTAAAAATGGAATAAAAAAACCTGTTGTTTCTCTTGTGACTCAAGTAGTGGTTTCTGAAAATGACCCTGCTTTTAAAAACCCTACGAAGTTTGTGGGTCCATTTTTTAAAAAAGACGAAATCGAAGAGCTTCATAGGGAAAGAGGTTGGGAGATAAGAGAGGATTCAGGAAGGGGGTGGAGACGTGTTGTGCCCTCTCCCAAGCCTGTTGACATAGTTGAAAAAGAAGAGATTGGAGAGATGATAAGGAAGAATTTTGTCGTAATATCATGCGGAGGCGGCGGAATCCCAGTGCTTCGAGATAAGAAGGGAAGGCTTAAAGGAGTTGCTGCTGTGATTGACAAAGATTTTGCGGCCGAAAGGCTTGCAAGCCTTATCGGTGCGGAGGTGCTTCTTTTAATCACATCGGTAAATCAGGTGTCTATTTTCTACGGAACTCCAAAGCAAAAAAATCTAAATAAGATGACACTTGATGAAGCCAAGCGGTACTGGGATGAAGGACATTTCCCACCCGGAAGCATGGGGCCCAAGATTAAAGCCGCAATTAAATTTCTCGAATCGGGCGGAAAGAAAACAATCATAACATCTCTTGAGTGGATTGACGCAGCAATAAAGGGAGAAGGAGGAACGGCAATAACTCTATGATGCCAAGGTTTTTAAAGACGGAGGTAATAAGAAAAGCTCTATTTTTAATACCCGGTGCTTAAACATTAAGCATATGTTGACTATAAACATTCTACAAGACGGCTTTTAATATGATCGAGGTTTCTTTAAGAATGGCACATTACTTGCAAAATTTTTTAATGGATAAGATGAACGATATGAAAATAGAAAAACGATAATTTTGTGATTGCTCTTTATTTGTTTTTATATTAAGATGGAAGTTATGGAGCGTTGAAAGTAAAAAATCAAAAAATAAAAAGGAAAAAGGAGGTGAGATGAATGAAGGTTAATAGAAAGGTATTTGATGCCCACACTCATATAGGTGAGTTGGCGGCGTACAAGTTTTATGACCTTAAGGAACCGGTAAAACCGACCGTGATTGAGTATCCATCTTCGAAGGAATATACAAAGCTTCATATGGATGAATATGGTATAGACCGAGCAATGGTTATCTCAAATTACGGTGTGCCCGATTCAGGACAGCCGTTTACTCTTAATCCGATTGTTCTTGACAGCGTCCACAAAGCCGACCGCCTTGTCGGTGCTATATGGGTGTCGGGTATGGCTAAAGACAAGGAGCGAACCGAGGAGGCTCTGAAGCACGCAAAAGAAAAAGGCATTGTGGCATTAAAAGCCACCTGTCTCCTTGGCGGAACTTACAAGCCCGCCGATTGGGACGATGCGGCAAGGGGAATATGGAACGGAATTATGAATGCGGCTGAGGAGAATAACCTTGTCCTCCACATTCACACAAGCCCCGGAGGCGGCTCTGACGTGGGAAATGCCTTCGAGCTTGTAAAAGAATACGGAAAGCGAGTTAAAATCCATATAGTCCACATGGGAGGCGGCGTGAGCGGCCACATAAGGCTCGTTCCAAAATTCATAGAGCTTGTACAAGAAGGGTACCAGGTTTATACCGATACCACCTGGGCGATAGGGTTTGGCTCAAGGTGGTTGCTCTATGAGGTTGAACGCACCGGCGTCGGTACTGATAACGTGCTCTTTGCTTCTGATACGCCCTGGGGGGATTTCCCTTCAGAATACTGGAAGATCGAAGGAGCAAAGATTTCGGAAGAGTTGAAAAACAAGATTTTCTGGGGAAATGCCCAGAAGCTTTATTCCAGTAAAAAAATATAAATATAATATAAGGAGGTAATCCAAAATGGCGGTAAATAGAGTAAAAGGAGAGAAACCAAAAAAGGGAGAGTCCTTGGTTGATAATGAGGAAAAGGTATTCCCGGATTATAAAGCAAATGCGGGAGAAAGGGCTTTATTCCTTATCCACACCGTCCCCTATGAGGGATCGGTAGCAGGTATAAACATGCTCACAGCTATAAGAACCAAGAGAAAAGGCTATGATGTGAGTGTTGTTTTCTATGGTCCTGCTTCTGCCATACCGGTTTATAGAGGCTGGCCTAACGTCGGAGACGACGGTTACGGCGCCGGGATACAGTTATATCCCAACCTTGTTGAGAAAATGCTCAAAGAAGGAATAAAGGTCTATGCATGCCGCTTTTCAGCCGCTTGTCTTATAGGTGTCAGAGAAGATGACTTCCTAGAAGGTGTGAAGGGAATACATCCAACCGACATTCTGGACGTAACGATTGAACACGCAAGAGCCGGTGCGCTTATATTTAGCGCATGGACGGTGTAGAGGTTTGATCTGTGTCCGTTCTCTGTAACCTAAGGAAAGATAGGGGTTGCCGAGAGCAAATGGTGTAATTGTGTCGATTGCGGATTAAAGGCATATTTAGCCACTGTTTAACACGGATTACAACGAAGAAAAATTATTAGATAAATAGCTGGGGCTAGGCTGAATTGCCCGATCGCTGCCAGCAATTTCGTGAACATTCGTGCCTATTCGTGGCAGATGAAAATATTCCGCGATCCGAAATCTAAGGAGGGGATTATGGATTCACGGACCCTAAAAGTAGAACTACAGAGTTACGGTCTTAAGATTCCTGATGCAAGGGACATAAGAAGGGGTGGAGCGGGACCTACCGGTGGTATTCATCTTAAGATTCTTCCCGACAGTGAAGCAAACATCCCTGTAGTTGGGGACTTCCTGGATTCTTCTCCGTATCACCTTGACCAGATAAACGGCGAATACTGGGTGTTTCGAGATGATATCGCATTAGCTCAGGTGGAGCTTATGGGAGAGGCAAAGTTCTACGAGCACAAAACCTCAACCGGAATACCAATGCAGAAAATGGGACTCCTTCACTGTTCGACAACTTTCGCCACGACACTGCTTCAGACCTGTGATTTCTGGCAAGACCGGAGGAGATGTAAGTTCTGCGGGATCGAACTTACACTCAAGGATAGAAGCACAGTAGGGTTTAAAAATGCAAAGAGCCTGGTTGAAACAATATTGCTTGCTAAGGAACTCGATGGGATTTCAAATATTGTTTTTACCTCTGGAGTAGCGAGAGACGAAGAAAAAGCCCTACTAAAATATGCCGAAATATGTTCAGAGGTAAAAAAAGCAACGGGTCTTCCGATCCAGCTTCAGATAATTCCTCCTGAAGACCTGTCCTGGCTTCAGAGGTTAAAGGACTCAGGCGTTGATGCCCTGGGAGTTCATATTGAAACCTTTGATCCAGAGGTGTTTGAGAATATAACTCCAGGTAAGGCGAAAATCGGGTTTGATTACTACGTAGAAACATGGAAAGAAGCGGTAAATGTTTTTGGAAGGTGGCAGGTAAGCACTTATGTGCTGGTAGGACTCGGGGAGAGGTTAGAAACTGTAATAGAAGGAGCTACCCTGTGTGCCGAGATAGGGGTTTATCCATTTATAGTTCCTTTTCGTCCTATTGCCGGAACGCCCATGGAAAATGTGAAGCCTCCGAAGCCTGAGATTATGGAGTATGTTTACACAGAAGTTGCAAAAGTGCTTTCAAAATACGATGGAGGCTCGAAGAGCAGCAGAGCAGGCTGTGTGAGCTGTGGCGAATGCTCCGCGCTTCCCGATTTTGAAAGGGCTTTGAATCCGAGTAATGTGAGGTTTAAAAAGTTTGTGAAACCGATTGGTGTGAGCTGATTTTCAAAATTTGATCTCTCTATATTATGGATAGGCGGGACTTTCTAGTCCCGCCTATCCTTGGTTTTGTTATCTCGATAGGTGGGATTTTCCAATCCCGCCTTTTGTGCGAGAGTATAGCGTTATCTAGTCATAGTTTTTGGAGAGAGGATGATTTCAACTGGAGGTAAATGAAGATGGCTCAAAATAATTTACGCATTATCATAATCGGCGGGGGGGCTGGGGGCATTTCCGCTGCATCTACGGCAAAGGGAGTCGCCCCGGAGGCTTCGGTCATTCTTTTTACAGAATATGAAGACGTAGCCTACAGCCCGTGCGGCATTCCTTTCGTTCATGGAAGAGAGATCCCAAGTTTCGAGAACCTATTTCTTCAAACTTCCGAGCACTACGCCGAGATTGGAATTGATTTAAGGCTTCAAACTACTGTAACCGGAATAAACTTGGGTAATCGAACCGTTAGTGTCGGTTCTCAAGTCTTTGAATGGGATCGTCTTATTATTGCTACAGGATTTGAATATGAAAACCCCAACATACCCGGTGTTGATTTGGAGGGAATTCGCTATGTCAAAAATATTCGTCGCGCGATGGAGTTTGATAAAGTCCTTGATCAGGTGAAAAAGGTAGTCGTTGCGGGAGCAACACCGATAGGGATCGAGATGGCGGGAAATCTTGCGCATCGGGGGCTTGAAACCCATCTTGTGGATGAGGAAGCCTGGCTTATGTCCAAAGTTGCCGATCCCGACATCATGGAGCCCGTGCAGAAATCCCTCGAGGAGCTTGGAGCAAAGATTCATTTCGGGACAAAGGTTCTTGAATTTAAGGGAGCGGATGGAAAGGTAAAATCTGTCAGTACGTCAGCGGGTGACATAGATTGTGATGTAGTGGTTGTTGCTACAAATAAGAAACCCAATAACCGCCTTTCCCGTGAAGCGGGACTAAAGATTGGGGCAACTGGTGGAATTATGGTAGATGACCATATGCGAACCTCTGTAAAGGATGTTTATGCGGCTGGAGATTGTGTAGAGGTGGTTCATGGAGTTACAGACCTTCCTATTCAGGGGCTTTCAGGTAGCCATGCCTACTCTCAAGGAAGAGTCGCCGGAGCAAATGCCGCGGGCGTCGACCGTGCTTATGACCCGGTTTATATTCCCTGGGGAATGGTCGGTGGAAAGGTGCAGATTGGCGGAGTCTCTATGGGTGAGACATTGCATAAGGCACTGGGCATACCTCATTTCGTTGCCGTTGCACAAGGAATTTCGAGAGCGAGATACTACCCGGGTGTAAGCAGGATTCGAGTGAAGCTTATTGCCGATCCTAAAACGCTCCGGGTGATGGGCGCTCAAATGTCTGGGGGAGAGGGGATTAAAGAAAGAGCTGACTTTCTGGCATTTGCCATAAAGCGCGGAGCAACACTAGATGACTTTGCGTGGATGGAGAATGTGTATTCACCGCCAATTGGAGCGCTGATGGAGCCGATTGCCTTGGCCGCCCAGGCTGGGTTGGCGGAGTTGAAGAAAACTGGTCATATGCCTCCAAAATTCGCTGGTGCTTAGATAGAGGAAAGATGCAATGTCTCAGAAAACATCATTCGGCGAATGGTTAAGGAAAAACGCTGAAAATTACCTGCTTCAAGCTGCCGCTGACGAAATGGCAGCCCGTTATCCCGATTTCTGTGCGAAGCCTTATCGTGAGAAAGGAGTTCTCCCTTTTTTCTGGAGAAATATTTTTGTCCCGATCTATTCGAGGATTCCATGGGATGTTCGCAAAAAAATAATTCTTCTGAGTTCTTACCCCGGCGGAGAGCGTCCCCATTGGAAGGGGCGGGATTAAATTAAGAGTAACTATTCAGCCACGAATTGACACAAATGGACACGAATGAGAGATCAATGGCAAGGTAGGAGCGGCTTCCAGCCGCGATCATGTCGCACCAGGGATGGTGCTCTTAAAATAAACTCTTATAATTTATTCGTGTAAATTCGTGTTCATTTGTGGCTAAATTTACATGCCTACAAAGAAGAAAATAAATTCCCACTTGTTAAAAGCTGAATCTATCGGTCATAACGCCCTGAAAGCACTAAGCAGTTCCAAAAAGACAGCCAAGGTGCATAGCGTTTTTGATCGAGGGTTCTATATTCAATTTGGTAGGAATCCTCTGATTAATGTAATTAAAAACAGTAACTATATCAGTCCTACCTCAATACTGATAAGAGAGCCTGAAAATGGAGGTTTCAAGTCAATCGGGTTAGAAGAGGGTATGAAAATCGAAGTAAAAAAAAATAGCCTTATCTTTGGAGATAATCTACTCGAAATCAAATTCGATAAAGCTTCTACCTGGTTTTCTCCTCCACTTCCTAAGTGGGGTGATCTTGTAAGTTTATCGAAAATAAGTTTAAACCTCAGGATCCTCAGGGATGTAATTTATACATGCCCAAGCAGAGAAGGGCTTGTCCCGCTCTTAGAGAATGTCGAATTACATGGTCCACTTCAATTTTTTCTTAAACCACAAAAGCCTACTCTTTCGGAAAGGGGAAGACCTCATATTGATATGCTTATGTGGGGACTGTTTGGTGGCGACTTAAATATGACGGTAAGCGGAGCTTTTGCGATTCTTGGGCTCGGTCCGGGACTAACGCCGTCCTGTGACGATTTTTTAGCGGGGTTAATTCTCAGTCTGGCTGTTGGAGGAAAGCTTCTTCTTAAAAAGAGAAAAAATGAACTTGAATTCTATCGAAAGGTTTCTGCTCAAATCTGTCGAGCTTCAAAAGAAAAAACAACGATCTACAGCCAAAATTTTTTAAACGAATCCCATAGTGGTGAAGGCCCCAGGGCTGTAGTTGAGTTGATTCATAGTCTCTTGACAAAGAACCCAAACGAGGTGGCTGCTATCTCAAAGACCGTGATAAGTATGGGAGAGACTTCGGGAGCGGATATTGCAATTGGGGTCTATTACGGAATTCGGTTCTTATTTTCAAGACTGGAAAGGATAGAGGATTTGAATGAATTTGCTAATTAAGCACGAACTTACGAGGGTCGGATTCATAAATGGTTATTGTGTCATTCTGAAGGAGCATAGCGACTGAAGAATCTAATTTAAAACCTACTCAAAATGGATTCCTCGCATTCGCTCGGAATGACAATGAAAGGAGAAATCTTATGCCTTTTGAACGAAGCTATTATGTTTATATTCTAACGAACTGGAACAATAGGGTGATGTGTGTGGGCATTACGAACAATCTTGAACGCCGTGTTTACGAGCATAAACAAAAACTTGTGAAAGGTTTTACGGAAAAATACAACGTCAGCAAACTGGTCTATTTTGAGGAGACTGGTGATGTAAGTGTGGCATTGGCAAGAGAGAAAGAGATCAAATAGTGGCGGCGCGAGAAAAAGAATAACTTGGTGCTGAGCATGAACCCAGAATGGAGAAACTTGAGCGAGGACTGGTTTAAGATTCCTCACTTGCGTTCGGAATGACACAGGCGAATGTCATTTCGACTACCTCCTCTGTCATTTCGAGCGAAGGGAGAAATCTTAGCGAAGCCATAAATTCCTACAACCTCGAAGATCACTTGCACTCAGAGTGACAAACCATTTAGTTTAAATTGAGTGAGATTAGATAGGGACACAGAACTCTCATGAAATCCTTAAAAATTGCGCTACTAACATATTCGACAAAGCCACGTGGCGGCGTGGTTCATACTCTAAGCCTGGCTGAAGAATTAGCCCGTCTTGGACACCAAGTTCACATATACGCACTGAGCACAGGAGAGGGTTTTTTCAGACCGGTGAGCATCCCACATACTCTAATTCCCTGTTCGACGATCGCTGGTGAAAGCATGGATGAAAAGGTGAAGAGATACATCAGTACCTATTCCGATACATTAGATGTCATAAAGGAGGATTATGACATCTACCATGCGGAGGATTGCATCTCGGCAAACGCGCTTCTCGAATTGCGTCGTCGAGGTTTAATCAAATTCTTCATAAGAACAGTTCACCACATAGATGATTTCACATCACAATCTCTCATAGATTGTCAGTTAAAAAGCATCCTTGAGCCTGATCACATTATCGTTGTCAGCAAATTTTGGGAAAAAGAGCTGCGCTCTCGATATTCTTTAAATCCTACAGTAATTAACAACGGCGTTGATGTTGAGAAATTCAAAATTCCGGAAATTGAGGGAGTAAAGGAAAAAGCTAAAGAAAGTTTCTCCGTAGTCGGGTGTAAAGTGATTCTCAGCATAGGCGGAATCGAACCACGAAAAAATACCTTAACCACACTACGGGCATTTAACATTGTTAATGCCTATTTCAAAGCTAATGGTGAGCGTTTAGTATGGCTAATTGGCGGAGGAGAAACACTATTCGACTACAGAGCGTACCGAGAGAAATTCTTCTCTGAAGTCGAAGGACTTGGTTTGAAGTTGGATGAGGATATAATCCTGCTCGGCAATGTTGCCGATGATTCGATGGTTGAGCTTTACGAGGCAGGGGATGTATTTGTTTTTCCGTCTGTAAAGGAAGGGTGGGGACTTGTAGTTCTCGAAGCCATGGCATCCGGGCTTCCGGTAATCGCCTCTAACATCGAACCCCTGATTGAGTATTTAAGAGACGGAGAAAATTCGATGCTCGTTTCTCCCTTGAATAATGATATGCTAGTTGAGCAGATTATAAGGGTTTTATTGGATGACGAGCTTCGTGATGAACTGATAAAGAACGGAAGAAAGACGGCCGAGGTTTATAGTTGGGGAAACACGGCGTTGAGGCATGAAGAGTTTTATAGTGGGATTTTGGAAAGCGTTAAATGAATAACGAACAATGAAGTTAGGCTGCGGCGCTATGGCGCAAACATTTCCGCCAGCACCTCAAGAACTTTATCTTGAGTTGAACTATCAATTTTGCCGGTTCTTTTAATAAGCCTTGCTTTATCAATTGTCCTTATTTGATCGAGCACGATTAATCCTTGTTTACCTTTGAACGTACAAGATACACGAGTAGGATATATATTCCCTTTGGTTGTCATAGGAGCAATGATTACAGTGTTTATATATCGGTTCATCTCGTCGGGAGATATGACGAGACAAGGTCTTGTTTTCTTAATCTCACTGCCTACCGTAGGATCAAGATTGACGAGATGGACTTCGAATCGCTTTACCGCCATTCCCATTCATCCGTGTCCCATTCGGTACGTCCGCTCAGGTCTTCGTCGAGTAACTTATCGTCGCCATGCTTGGCCATCGAGCTAAATGCTTCCGCCCAATTCTGTCTTGGCTGTTTAGGGGACCGGAGAACAATGCGGTCTCTTTCAACTTGAAGTTCAACCTCGTTTTTGAGGCCAGTTTGATCTAGAATGGCTTTAGGAATGCGTATACCTTGTGAGTTGCCGATTTTGATAATGCTGACTCTCATAAGATTTAACCTCTGAGCATAAGTAACTATATTGTAATTACAAATTAAATTGTGTCAAGATTTGGGACTGCTTAAAGCCCCGTGGTCGGTTCTAAACTTTATACCATTTCAATTTAATATAAGATTAACAACTGACCCTGACTTCATACTCGAATCCATGGCATCCGAGCTTCCGGTAATCGCCTCTGATATAGAACGAATGACGGAGTGGGATATTTAAGACCAATTTAAGAAATATTTATCTAGTTATAGATGAGATTATCGAGAAATGTAGGGCTCGTTCCCCGAACGAGCTTTTAGGGCTGATGCCTGTAGTGAGCTTGTCGAATCTAAGGGCATTAGCCCCTACATCAATTCATATTTATTTTCTTAAATATGGTATAAGAGAGGGAGAGAATTCGATACTCGTTTCTCCTTTGAATTATGAAATGCTGGTTCAGCAGATTATAAGGGTTTTAATGGACGCCGAGGTTCGCGATAAACTCATAATGAACGGAAGAAAAACGGCTGAGGCTTATAGCTGTAGAAACGCGGCATTAAGGTATGAGGAGTTTTATAGAGGGATTTTAGAAACTGTTAGATAGGGTCACGGCTGTTCAAGTTCCGCGTTAGGCAATGTAAAGTCAAGAACTGACCCTACTACTTCTGTTCCCTTGAGCCAATTTTTAACCTCGCTACAAGCTTTCTGATGATCAGAGCATATCTGGCCAGAATCTTTATCGTATTTTAGGTCTACAAAGCCTATTCGCTTTTTGTTAGTCCCCTCCCGGACGCGAAGATCCTCAATGGCATCGTCGAGATCTACACGGGGGCTAAGTACATATCTGGTTTGTGTTGCCGCCCCATTCTCGTAATCTATAACCAACGTGAGGCGACAATCCTGCGATACGCGTGAAAATTCTATTGGGAGGCGTGGCCCACCACTTTGCCAAGTCCCCTCTCTGGGCAACTCCCGCGGATCCCAAATCAACGATCCCCATCCTATAATTGCAATCCGCATTGTGCTGACCCCCTGTGAATCGTGTGTATATTAATTAACTTGCAAAATGCAGCCTGAAATTCGAAAGAACGTGTTGTGCTGCAAGCGGTTATTTTACTTAATTTTACCCACTGGATACGAAAAACCTAATTTCAAGTCAAGAGGAAGGTAAGTGGCAAACCGTCCAAAGAAACTTCTCGATGAGGTTAGTGAGGCTATGCGGTGTAAGCTTTTAGCTGGCGAAAAACAGCATTAAGGCACGCGGAGCTTTATAGTGAGATTTTAGAAAGTGTTAGATAGAGTAACGACCAGCGGCTGTGAGTTTGGCCTACCAATGCCTGAGCAAGATCGCCCTCTCATGCTGGTCTGCTCGAACCGCTTCTTAGGCCGGTTCCCGTTGAGGTGATCATTTCTGGTCTCCCCATTCCTTCAAGACCCTATAAACAGACTCTTCTACCTCGGTTCGCGCCTCCCTTCTATCGTAGCCTCTCGACAGAAGCTCGTCGTATTTTGTTTCCGTATGCCGAATGTGAGCGATCACCGCTAAGCGCACCGCCTCTTCATCCAACTTCTTTGCTGATGCAGATCGACCTATCCGGCCGCTATATTTGAGGCACGCATGTTCGGCTATCTCTCGCTCCCTTCCAGTGGGGCACCTGGGGAAAAGTTCTCTCACCCGTGTGGCAAATTGTTCCGCATATTGACGGTCTAATTCCTCTCTCCGGACGGCTTCTCGCTCCCTTCGTCGAACTCTTACCTCGCTATCGGCCAAACATTCCTCTTCTGCCCTCTCCAGTGCGCGGGTTTCGACTAATAGCCCCTGCCTTTCATACCGCTTCCGAGTGCGACTCCATTTCAAAACAACAGCGGCTAGAGTCGAGTGCTTCCGGGCACGTCTGGTAAGTGCCGCATCGCCGGGTGGAAGAAAAATCAGATGATCCAAGTCGGCGCACGCGAGACACAAGGCACCTTTATCTCTGGTCAAAGTAATCCAAGCTTTGGGACCAAGATTTTCTCCACACTCATCGCAGGTTGATTCACGGGTCGAGATAAACACTTTGAGTTCTTCTTGTTTCATGTGCAATTTCACAATCGGGTCTCGAATTTCACGAGGTCCCGTGCCTTATAAGCGTTAAACGACTCCTTTATAATATAACTAAAACTGTTCCACTCTTTAGAAGAAACTTGTAGACCATTAGCCGCCGAAGGTTAAATCAGTCCTCGCACTTTTCCGCCAAATACGGTGAGATGAGAGTTGTTACAAGTACCACTAACCAAAGACTCCCCTTCAAAACATCATACGCTTCTAACAGCTTGCTCAACGATTCGCCCATAACAAAATGTCCAAACAAGAACTCGAATGCTACCGTCAACAGTAGCCAGATGCCTCCAACAAGCCAAGCTTGATACGAACTGTTTATACCTAAGATTGGGAAGACACCTAATGTGATGACAAAAATGATGATCGATACCAATAATCCGCTTACCGGGTGTGCCCACTGTTGTCCCAAATGAGGAACGAGTAGCTTTTCCCTTACTCCTCCATTGAGGATCGCCAGTAGGACCAGAAGAATCCAAATCCCAATGGATTTTATTGCTATTAATGCCACTACTTTCTCCCCCTACCGTAGTGCCTGACTTCTCAAATACCTAATAGGAACTGCTTCTTTCTTCGACTCTTGCTCAATCCTCATGACATGTCGGGGGTTCGTCTGTGGGTTCACTAAAACTAAGTATGTAGCCATTGCAGTCTCGGATAGCGAACTCTCTCCGGCCATAGTGATAAACCTCCGGACCCCACTCGATTTTCACCTTGTCCACAATCCGGGCATGGAGTCCCATCACATCTTCCACACCGATGTAAAGCTGTCCGGTAAAGGCCGGGTCCGGCTCGCGCTGGTCGGTATCAACGTAAAAACTTACATGCACATCCCCATGCTCGAGTATACAAAAGGTGTGGTTGTCCTCCGGCCACACGCAGCCCACCATGGACCCAAGTATTTGCGTGTAGAAGTCAATCGTTCGCCACAGGTCGGTCGTCTTGAGCATGGGCCTAATCTCTTTGAATTTGACCACAAACCGCCTCCCTAAATTGTGATAATGCCCAAGGCGGTGCTGCATACCTACCCAGCGATCTCATCATACCGGCGTCCTAGGAACTCGATCAAGCAGAAGCCGTTACCGAAAGGGTCGGCCATGTTGGCGATGTGCCCCCATTTGTGTGTCTGGATATCACCCTCAAGCTGAGCCCCGGCAGCTTTTGCCTTTTGGACTGCCGCTTGAATATCTGCAACTACGAAGTCGAGGTGAACAGGAGTCCAATGTCTTTGATAGTCGCGCCGCTGTGGAGTATTGGGAGAAACAGAGCTACCAACGGGCTTAGCCAAGAGATAGATAACTGAGGAAGCGCCGAGCATTTCGGCTACGCTATCGTTAAAACGGCGCCCTAATTTCAGTCCGAAAGCGTTGCCATAAAACTCTATCGCCCTCTCGAGATCATCTACATCTATGTTTGCAAGTAACTCGATTGTCATGATCATTCTAAATAGATGTTATAGGGGATCCTTGCATCTTTTTTCTTCTTTTTGGAGTGTACTTAAAGGGGCTTCCCAACTCAAGTAAATACGAGAAAAATTACGGACCAACGCCCCAATATGCTTCTCGATAGGGTTCGTGAGGCTATAAGGCGCAAGCCTACAATTGGCGAAACACAGAATTAAAACACTCGGAGTTTTATAGTGGAATTTTGGAAGGTGCTAAACAGGTTTAAAAAAAATTGCACATCTATACTACTTGTATCCATAAGGCATTGGTGGTCTGGCCGAGCCAATCAGTCTCAGGACTCCACCTACTCCTTCGATCATGCAGCCATAGAAGCTACCTTAGCGAAATGCTCCGACAGACGGCGACGGCCGCGGGTGGGGGCGACGCACTCGCTGGTAAAGACCCGTGCGACGAATTCCAAGACCTCTCCGTAGCGGGGGTGTAACGGCTGTACCATGGCGGCGGTAGCCAAGAGCACATAGCGAGGGATGTGAAGTATTTTGGGCTTTTTACCAACCGTCTTAAATGCTATCCGGGCGATTTCTTCGCGGGAAAGTATGTCGGGGCCGCCGATCGAGACGGAGACATCGTTGCCGAGTGTGAGGGTCTCAACGCATGTCTCTGCAACGTCGAGCGGATGAACGGGGTTGGTCAACGCCTTGCCATTGCCGGGAATATAGATGATCCCACGGCGAGCCATGTGCAGGAACGGGTCAAAAATCGGGAACGTGCCTGTTGGGCGAACGACGCCGAAAGAGATACCGGATTTCCTGAGTTCTTGGATAACCTCTTCGTGTGCCCGGATGTAGGCAGTCCGGGCGTAGCCCGGCTGGACATGGACGGATACATAGACAAAGCGGCTTACGCCTGCCTTATTTGCGGCTTGAACGAGGTTACAATTTGCTACGGTATCCACCTTGTGGAAGCTCCGGCGGTCTTTACCAGTGAAGCCCATAGGTGCGCCGAGACAGGAGATTACCGCATCCACTCCGTCGAAGACGTCGTCGAGACTCTTCGGCTTTGTTGCATCCCCGGTTGCGATCTCGTGGGCGATACCGCGAAGCGCTTGGGCGCGGGCAGGGTTTCTAGAAAATGTCTTGACCCGATAGCCCTTTTCGCGGAGGAGTTTTGCGACCTCGTGTCCCAGCATGTCGGTTGCGCCGGCGACGAGAACTGTCACAGAGGCTGCACCCTCCACTGAGGATGTCGCAGCAGCACGGAGCCCATCGGATTTCTCTCCGGGCTGAACCAGATCTGAGACCAGCCTTCCAGTTGAATATCGAACCTAATCTCTAGCTGTACCCAAATGGACAGGTTCGGATTGGCTAAGCCGAACTCAATGGGCGGCATGGGAATAAAACCTTGAAGAAAAGCGTCCTTGAAACGTGACTCGTTCTCCTCTTCTATCAAAGTCTTGACCTCTTCCCTCGAGGCAAGTACGACGGGCGTTTCTACGGAATGTAACCCAGGGACACCGAAATCATGAGGGACCAGTTGTAGCGCGGTTTGTTTAAGGTGCAACCAGCACTTGCACCATTTGTCATCGGCTGCCCATAGCCAGTGCCAATAGCCAGTGAAGCCGGTGATCTGCCCAAATAGCTCGACGATGGGCGAGGATGCAAACCGGCCACTGCTGGAGGGCGGCCTGCGATTCGCGTGCAGTTCAAAGTGAGCGACGGCCCCGGTGCTGGCGTGGATCAATGGGTCGTCATCGTAGTTGATGCCGCCAAAGAAGTGTAACCCGTCTGTGAGAAACGCGGTTTCAATCCCGCGTGAAGAGTGAAAATCTGTGCTTGCCCACCAGAACTCCCCATCGGCTGTCGGCTGTATGGGATGCGGTTCAATGTCTTGCGGTTTTATATGAAATAAACCTTCCGGGAGCTTGAAGCTACGCGCTACTTCCAAATTGGCTTCGTATTCCTGCCTGATATTTGCCACATGCTCATGCAGATCGGGAATCTCCTTACGCACCAATTCAATAAGTCTCTTGTTCAAGCGGCGTTCTTCTTTGGATCCCTTCCTAACCGCAGCGGTTCGTCGTTGTCGTTGCTGCAGCTCCTTCATTTGCAGGTCTCGCAGCAATCTCAATGTTTTTTTGCTATCCTTGGGCACTTGATGAGACTCGTTGTGGACCTCATTCCTGGTCATTGATGAATCTTTTGATTTTTTTGACATGATTGTCTCCTTTTCTCGGAAATCATACTTTAGCTTCACCAAATTGTCACGACCGCTAATTATTCGTAACCGACAGCCTTGCCTTAACTTATCTTTCCAATGCGACTAGCTATTTATTAGGTGGCAGCGATTTATACAACGCTGTCGATAACCGGTCATCACACGCTTCTCGGTCAAAGATGCTTTGTAACCAGAACGCGACCCTTTGCCCCGACGGCGGTCTGGCCGTCTTCACCCTTGACTCGACCTCGCAACTCAACGATGTCTCCACCAAGACGGGCGTTTGAGGTGACTTTAATCACAAGCCATTCGAGACGGATGGTCTCATCGGTAAATACAGCGCGGCGGAATCGCACCCAGAACTCGAGACCGACCATCGAGGAACCCTTCGAGAAGTGGGCCGCGGTAAGCCCGAGAAGTAAAGCGGTGGTATGAGCACCGCTCGCAATCGGGCGACGATATCTCGTTGTTGCCACAAAAACCGGATCATGATGGACCGGGTTGTCCTCGCCGGCAGCGCGGGCGAACTCAGCCACCATCGCGGGATTGAGCGCGACCTGAGAAGAGAATCTGTCTCTTGGACGAACATTCATGACCGGGCTCCCTTTGCCGGATGACGCCGAACAATTAATTAGGCTACATAGGTATTCTATTTATCCTAACGTCCCTGATATACCCTGACCCTTTGCTTTACCTAATTTGGCACACAGAATACAAAGAGCCTGATTTCAAGTCAATAGTATAAGCACGGAGGTTGAGGATGTTTATGTAGATGTAAGAAATAAATTTCTCGGCATAGCTTGGGAAGCACTGCGTTAAGTGCCGCTACCTCGCCATAGATGATCCAGGCTCAACGAGCCTCCGCCAGCCACTGCCAAGTAAAGAAAGACAAAACTATAGAGCGCGGCAACTCTCCTTTATTCAGTAACGGCCAGAACTCCTGTGGTACGTGAACCATAAAGTAGGCTACTGCCATCTGCCCAGAAAGTATGAAGGCAACGGGCCGGGTGAAGAGTCCAAGGAGTATAAGGAGCCCACACCGAAGAGTTCCAGCACCCCAGCCATTCCCATCAACGACATTAGAGAAGGAGTCTGCTGAGCGGGCGGGATGGAGAAGAGTTTCTGACCTCCGTGCTGCATGAATAGCAAAGCTGTAGCGATCCGCATGACGCTGAGAAAGCACCGGGACAACTTAGAGAAGAATGAATTTGGATTAGCCATACGATCCCTCCAGATATTAAGGACTTGTTTAGTATTATGCTAAAAAGCGTTGTCTAAACGGTTAATCGTGCGAATAAAACTCGTATAATCATCGTTTGGTATGCTACAGAAAAACGTTGCACCCTAGAATTCGTTTGGCATTGTAATCAAAATATCTCTTTGAGTCTAAGAGCTGAGGGATCATGGAGTGATCTCAATAAACCTCTCAATCGGGTTCGCGAGGCTAATTTCGAGCAGAGTTATTACTGGTGGAGCACCGCACTAAGACAACCAGAGTTTCATTAAAAGCAAATGTACTCGGCTCATGAGCGAAACTCATGGCCTGTCCAGACCCGAAATTCTTGGGTAGTACATCAGTCTTGCCGGTGGACAGGAATAAGATGAGATTCTATTTCTGAAAGCTTACCCTGAGTTTAGCCCGAGGAGTCTTCGAGATAACGAGCCGTCAGAACCTCTTTTACAAAAGGTTTTTAAAGATTAAGAGAAGAGAATTTATTTATCCTTTCTAACAGGTCACTGCTGATTTCGCCATGTGAGACTTCCTCTACCGGCCCTCGCATTCTCAATGACCAGTCCTCTCTCACTTCAATTTGAAGCTCTCCGCCCGGCATCGAAACGGTTATATAACTATCTGTAAAACCGTTTTTAACACACGCCGCTGCTACGGCACATGAACTGCTTCCCGATGCAAGCGTATAGCCGGCTCCCCGCTCCCAAATGAGAATATCTACTCTCTCTTTCGATATGACTTTGGCAAATTGAACGTTAGTTCGCTTGGGAAAAAGAGGATGAGTCTCAATTATGGGACCGAGTTTTCTCGTATAACCTTCATCCAGTTCGTGGGCAAAAACCACACAGTGTGGGTTTCCAACCGAAACCGCCGTGAATTTAAGTATCTCGCCGTTTATTCTAATTTCTTCACCCACTACTTCTCTCTCTTCGCCTTCAACGGGAATTAGATTGCTCCTAAAAGTGGCTTCTCCCATCTCTACCGTGACAAACGATGCTCTATCGTCTTTGGTCTCGAGCTCCGCTGTGACTATGCCCCCGAGTGTGTCTATCTTGAATGAGCTTTCTCTTGTATAACCATGCTCGTAGAGAAATTTGGAGAAGATTCTGAGCCCGTTTCCGCTCTTTTCCGCTTCGCTTCCATCCGGGTTAAAGATCATAAGCCCAAAGTCCGCTTTCTCGGATGGGACGAGAAGAAGTATGCCGTCTGAGCCTATTCCGTAATTTCTATGGCAGAGGAGTCTTATGACATATGGAGTAAGTTGAAAGGTAACATCGGCTTTATCGAGAACTATATAATCGTTTCCCAGTCCATGGGATTTAACAAATCGGTTCATGTGTGAATCCTCTCTGTCTACCTAACTTGAAAGTAAATAATCAATGCATAGTTTTTCCTTGGTAAAAAAATAAAAGGGATTAAATACGCTGCGACCCTTTGAGTAAATATTTAGCACTAGACTACATGCAATCTTCTAATGAAGGTTTTATGCTTAAACTATTTCTTCTCTGTAGCCCTCTGCTCCGCGGAAGATAACTTTGAATAAATCGGTTGTGGAAATGATGCCTACCAATTTTCTTCCATCCATGACGGGAAGATAGCGGACGTTCTCCTCATACATAATCCTTACCAGGTCGTCAATGTTATCCTCAGCCTGTGCGCATTGAACACTCTCGGTCATGACCTCGTTTATCTTTGTCTTCTCCAGGTCTTTATCCTCCGCGACTACGCGGGAGAGAAGATCGCCCTGAGTAAATATGCCAAACGTCGGCCTTGGGGTTTGAACAATAAGAGCGCCCATATTGTGCATTGACATGATTCGAACTGCTTCCTTCACCGATGTGCTCTCATCAACTGAGAGGACGTCTTTGGTCATTATCTCGTGAGCTTTCATAACTAACACCTCCTTAATATTATTTTAATGAGGCTTGTGCTTAATTTATAAACCAGCTTTATCCGTAGAGAGGCAGTCTTGTTATTCAACCAATATAATACATGCAAATGCAAACTGTTATGGGTTTATTGTAAACAAAAATTTTATTTTGTACTAGTTGCTGAATATGAGATGAATAAAAGAGATAATGGCATGATTTTAAATGCAACTTTAACTCGATAATTCCCTGTATCCCTGCTACAGGGTTTGCACTATTATTCCGAGCACATTCACCCTTCGGTTACACTCAGGGCATGCTTGGTTCAGTGTAAACTCAGCGAAGCAATCTCTCTTTTCGTTCATTTGTCATGTCGAACGCACGTGAGACATCTAGATTTCTCGTTTCACTCGAAATGACAAACTCAGCATCGGATTGCTTTGTCGCAGACTCTGCTCTGAGCCTGCCGCAGGGCTCCTCGCAAAATGACCAAGGCAAACGTCTGTGTTCACATGACGATACCCTGCAGCTTGCTGCGCGCTGATTCACTGTTGAGTTTAAGTTAAGGGTAGAGGAATCCGTGTTGCTTCTTAGTCATCATAAGATTGTACTCATGGTGTCAATCCTTTAGGCACGCCGTTGGGAAAGTTCTCTTGAATTGCCAGTTGAATTCGCTCAATGCGATTCTCTGGGTTGGGATGAGTGCTGAAAAATTCCGGCTGGCGCGTGCCTCCGGAGGCTTCCTCAAGAATCCTCATCATTCCGACAAGAGCGCGTGGATCATAGCCAGCATCAGCCATGAAGCGTACGCCCAAAGTGTCTGATTGCAATTCGTCTTCGCGACCATACTTCATGTGGGATCATTTGGGTCATAAGTTGACATGACCAATGCTCCGGTAAGTCCCTGAGTCAGCTCTTGTTTGGCTATGCGCTGCGCGCTATGTCTTGCAACAACGTGCCCGATCTCGTGTCCCAAGACCCCCGCCAACTGTCCTTCGGTTTCGAGACGTTTGAAAAGTCCGGCTGTAATAAAAACCGGTCCCCCAGGCAGGGCAAATCCATTCACTGTTTGCTCGTCAGCCAGCAAATGAAACTCAAAAGGGTAATTGGTTTGTGCGGCAGCACTGTTGGCAACCAGTTTTTTGCCTACGGCATCAACGATTGCTTGGGCTCGTTGATCGGGATGTTCTCCGCCATATTCTGCTGTCATTTGTGGTGCAGCTTGGAGGCCTAGTGCGATTTCCTGCTCCTCGGTGGTGTTGATGTACTGTTTTTCACCTGTGATGGGGTTGTAGACGCTGGACATGAAATACGAAAAAAGTGCAAAAAGAGCCATGACCAGCCCAATGAGCAGGCGCGCTTTGCCAGAGCCACCCCTTGGACGGGTAGATGATGGGAAGGCGCGTTGGCTTAAAATCTCTCTTGTTGAAGGTCTTTGTCTGCTCATGGTTCCTCCTTTTCATTTTGGGGGCGGTTGCCGCTTGGCAAATGTAAGGGATTTAGTTTACGTTTCGTATTTTACACATTGATTATTCCTCGACAGGGACAAATTCTTCAACTTCCAACCCCTCATAGTTGCCCCCAGCGAGTGCGCCAAAAATAATATGGCTTAGTGCCATGATCCAGCTTCGCATCGGAAAGAACCAAGGAAAGATCAAGGTGAAGGTGTAAAAGTTAATCAAATATAGGGCAAGCCCAAACAAAGCCCCGCCGAGAATCCCGACAAGTAGTCCCCAACGGTGGAATATAATAGCTAGTAAACAGGGGAAGCCTATGGAAAGAGGAATGTGAACGATAAGTGAAACGATAAAGATTGAGATATCAAACGTGGCAGGCGGAGGCAAAACGGTTTTGCCCATCACTATAGAAGCAATTATACGAACTATAATCCAGGGACTGCCGAGATATATGGCAGTCAAAATCATGTTAATCACAAGGAAGATAATGCCGCTAATCACACCAGCCCACACCGCCGCGCTCCAGTCAACAACTTGTCTCATTTTAGCTGCTGCTTGGCTCATGCGGACCTACTATGTGGTTTCACCAATTCTCAATTTTCGTAAACTGAAAGAGATAAAAGTGGTGAATGTCTTCGTTCATTTGTTGATTATGTGGAATTTGTCTTTTTTCGGAGGATCTAAATAAAATGTCTTATTAAGTCAAGGGCATAGGGGAAAATTCTGGAACTGGAACGACATCCCTACGGTCAATTTTTGAGGGTACCTTATTAAATCTTTCCTTATTCCCATGATTGTTCTGCCCTTCAAGAAATGCCTATATTTTGTCTACAAAAGCTTACTTTATAAGCAGTAAAGCATGGTAAAGATACCTAGAAAAGACAAAGACTGCTCCGAGGGGTTGCTTGTTTCCAAGGAGGTGTGTCGGAGCAGTCTTTGGATAAGCCTACTCATTTAGTTTGTTTGGCAATACTCGTGCCACTTGTGATTCATGTGATATATTAAATAAATAAATAAATAAAAAAATTCTCAGATAGTGAAGAACAAATGGAGATTAAAATCAATGAAAAACTTTTAGGCGGAAAACTAAAAGAGCTGCAAAAAGCCAGATCATGGAGACCAAATGTAATCTCTAAGTTTGAGGACTTGATTCGCTCCGGTGATGACTATTCACTTTTCAGGGTAAATCCTTTGAAATTCGGAAGTGAAAATGGTATCTCAGAGCAGGAAGCAATAGACCTTTTTCTTTATGCGACGATGGTTGGGCTTTTCGAGATGAACTGGCAGCTCTTATGTCCTGGATGCGGAGATGTGGTTGAAAGCTTTAACACGCTCAGGAATTTGGATTCCCAATACCATTGCAACCTGTGTCAGAAGGATTTTGAAGCTGCACTTGATGATTATATCGAGGTTAGCTTTACCATTGATCCCAGGATCAGGGAGATAGCTTTTCATAATCCTCAGTCCCTTTCTATAGAGGATTATTTCTTTAAGTATGTATTTAGCCATGGCGCCGTTTATCCTGATGGGACGAAAATTGTTGACGTTGTACAAAAGTTGGTAAAAATCCTCACTTATCTTGAGCCTGGGGAAAAGAAGGAGTTTGAAGTTGAAATCCCTACAGGTTTTTTGGTGGGTTATGATTGTATAAACCATGCAGAGTTTCTTTTTAATGTGACAGGAGAACCGAAACCTGGAATTCAGCGGTTTTCTTCTAAATTTGTTGAAGGAAAATATTCGCCCGCTAAGGATGAACTCTCTCCCGGAAGATATGTTTTCGGTTTTGAAAATCACACAAACGAGAGAGGAGCCCTTTTATTAATCCACGAACCCACCGATTATTCAACACCGGGACGGCTCCACTATGAGCCGTTTCTCACAGGAAAGAAGGTTCTAACCACACAAACCTTTCGCGACCTTTTTCGCTCAGAGATTATTCAGGGAACCGAAGGGATCGGAGTCAAAGACATTACAATTCTTTTTACCGACCTGAAGGAATCTACGGCGCTCTATGATGGTATAGGAGATCTCAAGGCTTTCGCACTTGTCAGGCAGCACTTTGATATCTTGGGGAAGGTTGTAAATATGCACTCCGGTGCTATCGTGAAAACCATCGGAGATGCTATTATGGCTACTTTCTTGAATCCCTTTGATGCGGTAAATGTGGCTCTTGGAATGCTCCATAAAATGGAGCGCTTTAATCAAGGATTCTCGGGTAAGGATATCAAATTAAAAATCGGGATCCACAAAGGTTCTTCTGTTGCAGTAACCTTGAATGACCGTCCCGATTATTTTGGTCAAACCGTAAATATTTCTTCAAGGGTTCAAAAACTAGCTGATGCGGATGAAATCAACATCAGTCATGATGTTTATGCCTATCCCGGAGTTCAGGAACTTTTAAAGGATTTTGAAGTTGTTCTCGGAAAAGCTAATCTAAAAGGGGTTCAAGGAGAGATTCAGATTTATAAAATTAAAAAAACTGCGGTTGTACCTTAGCTTTATGGCATTATGATTCTTTCACCTTTTTACTGCCCATCTTACCATTCCGGATACGATTATTATACCAACAATCCATAGCCAGTAACTCTTTATGAAGTTTATTGTCGAGTAAGCAGGGTTGAATTTTACTTTTACAGCCTTTACATATAAAGGATAATTTTTTGATTCAGTGCCGAAATCAGGACTATCTATCCTCACTGTGGCAGAGAGTAAAAGCGACTGAATTCCGGTCTTTAAAGGAATAACGTCCCAACCCCAATCTGTAAACTCTTGTTGAGCTGTTGTTTGTTCCTCCTGACTTAATGGCGTGATATAAAAGTTATTACCGGTTAAGTCGATTTTCATAGGTTCCACTAAGTTGATTTTATCTATTTGGGGCATTCTTTTTTTCTTGAGTGAGGTGTATAAGTCTTCTATCAGCGTCTTAGAAATCCTCACACCTACTCTTTGGCTTAGGCCGGCTTTCATTTCACGGGAGGGATTGAAAATGATCTGTTTTGGAGCGAGTTTCTTTAGCTCATCTTCGAGGGCTTTAGATAAATCTTCTGAGGTCAATAAAGCTTGTGGCGTTGACCGCCGAGGCTCATCTGTGGTTGCAGATAGGGATTCGGGTGACTTCGGAGTTAGAGCTGGTTCCAGAATAAGGTGGGATCTTCTATTTAACTGAAAAGCTTCTTCAGTGCTTTCTGAAGAGAATTTTATGGTTGCCCCCTTCGCTACTGTCTTTATTCTTTTCGGATCAATTCCGAGCTTGACTAAATATGCTTTTGTGGCGTCTGCCCTTGTTTGTCCGAGTCTCATGTTGTATGTTTCCACGCCCCTTGTATCCGAGTATCCCTCTATTAACACAGTTGTATTGTGGTTTTTCTTTAAGGTTTCTGCGTTTTCTCTAAGAACGGACTCTGCATCGGATCTGATGTTATTCTTAGTAAAATCAAAAAATATGTCCTTAAGCTGTAATTCTTCTTCCACAATTGGAGGAGGTATTGGTGGAGACCCCTCTTGAGCGATTACAGGGGTGTTCATAGCTATAATGAGGAAGTGTAGTGACACTGATAATTTAATTAAAGCCCCCGAAATCCTAAACGGAGTAAAAGTTTTTCTCATCTACTATCTCTCAATTTTAATAATGCTATCTAGGGACTTATAGCTTGAAAGGTTGTTGTATATACGAAAAGGTTTTCTATCCATCTATCCCCCGTCCTTGTTGCACTATGGAAGATTTTAACAAATTAGCTAAATAAAAAGCAAGGTGGGTTAGATTAATCGTTACTGTTGGTTTATTAAAATCAAATCCATGTAGGGTATAGTTTACTTTCATCATTAAGCTTAAAAAACTATGAAAATCTCGACTATTCTAGCTCTTTCTGTTTTTCTTCTTTTATCGTCAAAAACAGCTTGGTCTAAAGAAATAGTTTTTAAGAATCATGGTAGATTGGTTAAGGTTTTAACTCTCGAGCAGATTGAGAAGTTTCTTCCGGCTACGATTGTTACTGTATCAGAGCCGCATGAATCGGAGAACCGAAGGTACAAGGGGTTTCCGGCAAACGCGCTTTTTACTGCGGTATATGGGGAGGACTGGAATAAAGCCGAAGAGATATTATTCGCCTGCGCGGATGGCTATCAGCCATCCCTACCTTCCGCAAGATTTGAGAAATATCCCAGTTACCTTGTCTACTTCAGCCCCGACAAAAGGGAGTTTGTTCTTCGCAACAAGCTGCAAAATAATGAGCTTGTAGAACTCGGCCCTTTTTATCTAATCTGGGATAACCTTAAAAACCCTGAGCTTCAAGCCGAAGGTGGGTCAGGCTGGCCCTATCAGGTCACGACTATTGATTTAATTAGTTTTTCAGACCGTTTTCCCAATATGGCTCCTCCTGAGAAGAGTTCTGAAGAGGTAAAGAACGGTTTCCTCTTTTTTCGAACTTACTGCATGAGTTGTCACACAATTAACGGGGAGGGGGGAGGAAAATCAGTGGAACTCAATTATCCGGTGAGTGTAACCGAGTACATTAATGAACCCTGGCTCGTAAGATGGATAGATACCCCGACAAGCATTAGATACAACACAACCATGCCAAGATTAAATCCAAATGCCAAAGACCGAGAGACGATTATAAAAAATATTATCGCCTACTTAAAGGCGATGAAGAACAATAAGCGTGAGCCTATGACTGGAAAGGATTAAACCTCATCTATCTGGTATCAGAGCAATTATACGAAGAGGGCCGCCGCTTCCTCCTTTGATTTTCATTGGCATGGCAAATACTATTGCTCCTTTTGTCGGTAACTTATCTAGGTTAGCTACGTTTTCAAATGCCGGAACGTTTTTCTCGAAGAGAATTCTGTGACTTTCAAATAGTTCCGATTGTCCGTAATCGATACTTGGCGTGTCAAGTCCGATAGCGCTGATTTTACGATTTTCAACCAACCACCTGGCCGCCTCGGGATGCAAGCCAGGGAAATGGAGTTCCTTTACCGCATCGGGTCCGAGCCTGTCAGTTCCCATATATTTCGTGCGGTCAGGCCAGTACTGTCCGTAGCCGGTATATAGGAGCACAATAGCATTTTGGGGTATTTTCCCGTTTGCAGATTCCCATGCGGTGAAATCTTCGACGCTAATCTGATAATCCCGGTCTGCTATGGCTTTTTTGGAGACATCAACTACAACTCCCGCTCCAATGAGTTGTTCCAGAGGAATCTGGTCAAGGGTGTTACGACCGTCTGCAAAATGAACGGGCGAGTCTATATGGGTTCCTCCATGTTCTGCAGCGCAAAATTGATAAGCCGAATAAAAAAACCCCTTATCTGTAGTGCCTCTAAAGACCATGTCTAACCGGAAAGGTTGGGAAGTTGGCCAGTATATGGTTTCGGAAGAAAAATCGTGAGTAAGGTCAATCCAGCGACCTGATGGAAAGGAATCGGTCTTTGTACAACCGCAGGTTGTTAGCAGAATCAACACCAAAATAAAGGCTAATTTGTTCCCCATCATCCTATACCTCCATGATCTTGATATTGCCCATGAATTATATTCCAATATTGATTCGATAAAAATAAGGCGATTTTTTGACCAATTGCAAGTCTTATGTTTTTTTCTCTACGAGCATTTAAGGTTGGTTTTATATATGAAATTAAGGTCAGTCCACCAGTCTTGCTGGTAGGGGCTACAACGAGGAAGCTGGCTTGAGCTTGATGAGGAACTAGCTACGTGGTTGTCATGCACGAATGTATTAATTGGGCATCCATTTAGAGACGCCATTAATGGCGTCTCTACCATATTAGATTCCCACTAAGTACTTGCAAGTGACAGATTTATATATTCGCTAGAGCGTATTTATGTGTAACATCGGTTGAGAATGCCACTAAGTTTATACACTACAGACAAACTGATGTCGTGCTGGGTCTTTGATGTGGACTGAGTTTAAGTGTCTGTAGTACGATCCGACTTCTTTATGCCGAGTGTCTGCATTCGGGAAGAATGTGGCTACGTTCGACATCCTCAAGAGTGTCTGAGCTAGTGGGCTGTGAACCGGCATTCAGTCCCAAAACAGACTCGTCAATCTGAAGTTCTGAGCCATGAGAAATCACTACTGCCCTTTCAATTACATTCTGTAGCTCTCTTATGTTTCCAGGCCAAGAATAGTTAGTAAGCCGATCCATAGTATCCTTTGGAACAACTCTAACTTGTTTCCCAAACTTTTTCGTGAATTTGACAAAACAGCTTAGGGCGTTAAAACCTGAGTGGGCAAATTGTAACGTGAGAGAAAGCTAATAATATCATTTTAAGAAAAAGATTCCGGCTTTTAAAAGTTATGTAAAACCAAGGAGAGTGGGGCAGTTCGCGAACCGCCCTACAACAAAATTTAGGATCCATTCAATGAACTTGTATAACCCTTGTTTTTCAGAAACTTAGTTTTATAATTTTACGAAAGGGCGATGATTGATTAATATATTAATAAGAACGATTGCATTAGAGGAGTGACAAGAATTCGTATTATTATTTAATATAAGTTTACGAATTCGACCGCATCTGGTACAGAGCTAATGGAGGGATGAAGTAATGCCTAAGAAGGGGCGAAGAAAAATAAAAGATTTGGTTGACATGCTTGAAGATCCGGATAACTCGGGTTATATCGGTGGCGATTACGAAGACCTAATGGAACAAATTGAAAGAGAATTGGCCGAACAAGAGGAAGATCAAGAAATAAAAGAAGAATAGCTTTCTTTACTTTGAAGTTCCTTCCGTTTTAGGTAAACCATGAGAACAGAAATTGCAGCGGGTGTAATCCCCGATATTCGGCTTGCCTGTCCGAGAGAATTTGGACGAATTCGTGAAAGTTTTTGGACGATTTCTCTTGAGAGACCAGGGATGCTTTCATATGAAAAACTTTCGGGTATTTTTATGTTTTCAATCTGCTTAAATTTATCTACCTGCTCCATCTGTTTTTGAATATAACCTTCGTACTTAACTTCCATTTCAACTTGTGAGAAAATATCGCTGCCGATAAAAGCTCTAGAAGGCGGATCAATGAAACTGAGTTCATTATATGAAATCTCAGGACGTCTTAAAATTTCTTTAAGTGTCTGTGGTTTCTTAAGCTGTGAAGAACCAAGTTGCAGAAGGATTTCATTAAACTTGGAGTTCGGAAGAATCTTTGTGTTTTCCAGTCTGTCAAGTTCTTCTCGAATCCTTCTTTTCTTGTCTAGAAAACTCTCAAAATCACCTTCCTTGACTAGACCAATTTTATAACCCTTTTCTCTGAGTCGTAGGTCAGCATTATCTTCTCTGAGAATTAGACGATACTCAGCACGCGAGGTAAACATCCTGTACGGCTCATCCACTCCTTTTGTTACAAGGTCGTCAATCAGTATCCCAATATAAGCCTCGGCACGGTCAAATATAAGAGGTTCCTCTCCTTTTACGAGAAGCGCTGCGTTTATTCCAGCGATAAGCCCCTGGGACGCTGCTTCCTCGTAACCTGTCGTGCCGTTTATCTGCCCTGCAAAAAAGAGATTCTCGATGATCTTTGTTTCCAGCGTTGGTTTTAGTTGAGTAGGATCCGAAAAATCGTATTCAACTGCGTATCCCGGTCTCATAATTTCAACCTGTTCGAGACCTCTAATCGTCCTTATAAATTCATATTGAACTTCAAGCGGAAGGCTTGTTGAAATCCCGTTTGGATAAATCTCATAGGTGGCGACTCCTTCAGGTTCAAGGAATATCTGATGCCTTTCCTTGTCAGGAAACTTTACAACCTTATCCTCGATTGAAGGACAGTATCTTGGACCGATGCCTTTAATCACTCCCGAATAAAGCGGCGATTTATGCAGGTTGTCTCTAATTACCTGATGACTCTTTTCATTTGTATACGTTATGTAACACGGTAGCTGTTCTCTTTCGATTCTGTCGTTTGAGAATGAAAACGGTTTAGGATCGGAATCTCCGGGTTGGACCTCGAGTATTTCCCAGTTGACTGTTCTTCCGTCGAGTCTTGGTGGAGTTCCGGTTTTGAGCCTTCCGATTTTAAAACCAAGGCTCTCGAATGAATCGGAAATCCCAACGGCAGGCGCTTCGCCTGCACGTCCTGCAGAAATCTGTGTTAGCCCTATGTGCATGAGTCCATTTGGAAACGTGCCCGGAGTAACCACTACGGCATCGGCGAAGAAATGCTCCCCAAGATTGGTTTTTACTCCAACTACTTTTCCCCCTTCAACCAGAAAACCCTCCACCATTCTCTGCTTTATATCAATGTTTTTCTCTGCCTCAAGGACTTTTCTCATGTAGATTTTGTAGGCTTGTCTGTCTGCCTGAATTCTCGTTGCTTGAACAGCGGCTCCTTTCCTTGTGTTTAGTCTTCTGAATTGAATCGCGGTTGCATCAGCGGCTTTTCCCATCTCTCCGCCAAGAGCGTCTATCTCCTTTACGAGATGTCCTTTCCCAACCCCGCCAATAGAGGGATTACAGGACATAAGCCCTATAGTATCAATGTTTGCAGTTAGTAGAAGGGTCTTACATCCCATCCTCGCCGGTGCAAGCGCGGCTTCACACCCTGCGTGTCCTGCGCCGATTACGATTACCTGATGTTTCTTTGTGTATGTAATAGCCATAGTTTTAGCTGCCTTCCTTCAAATGAATTTAGAAAATTCTAAATACACAATGAGGAATCGTCAAATGTTTGCCTTTCTTGCTTTGTAAGTGAGTGTTATCTGGGAAATGATGTGGCTAAATGTAGAGCGAATATTTTAGTGAAGGCTTATCTTCACTGAAAATGATAGAACTAATTTTGTAGGAGTTAAAATTTACTTGAGTACTGCTTTACTAGCTTGGAAAAAAACAGTTGACAAGTATGAATGATTTTGATATAAGTTGCCCTAAAGAACTAGTACTAAAGTACTAGTTCTTTAGGATTAATTTTTACAGGAAAGGGAATGAGGTTCTCCAATGGTGAGGGAAGAATTAGAAAAGGTCTGGGAAAAACATACCACCGCAGAGTTTCTGAAAAGAGATTTGGAGGCAACCATGGCGACGATGGTGGATGAACCTTACATTAAAATAATACCAATCAATGTCGGTGGAAGTGGTAAAGATGGAGTGCGTGCGTTCTACAGTGACGTTATGATTCCGTCGATTCCCGATGACCTTCAGGCAAGGATCATAAATCGCATTATTGGCGATAGGCATTTAGTAGATGAAATATACTTTACTTTCACTCACAACAAGCAGATGGATTGGTTCCTACCAGGCATACCCTCCACAAACAAGAGGATAGAACTTGAACACGTGGTAGTAGTGGAGTTTCGCGGTGACAAAATCGCAGGTGAGCGCGTTTACTGGGACCACGCAACGGTGTTGCGGCAAGTGGGGCTGTTGAAAGATTAAGAATAGGAGTGGCTATTTTTTTTAACTTCTGCCGCGAGAACTATATTTGGCGCCACCTGACAAAAAGTAGTCAAGAGGTGATTTAGTGAATTTTGAAGAAAATTTTACAAGGAGTAAGATTACTCGCCGAGATATGCTTGCCAAGATGGGTACTGGTTTGGTGGCCATCACGGTTAGCAGTGTTTGGGGGCAAATTAGTCCTTCACAAGCTCGGGCCAAAGGTGTAGCGCTGCGTAACCTTACCACTGTTGAAGGCCGTACGCTGGAGGCTCTCGGAGACATTTTGCTGCCTGGTGCCAGCGAAGCTGGTATTGCGCACTATGTAGATGACCAGTTGAGTCGCGAAAATCCACTATTTGTCCTGAAATACATGGATTATGTTGGTTCCTATACCGAATTTTATAAACAGGGTTTGCAATCGCTGGAACGCCAAAGCCTCGCCAACCATGGTCAGCCTTTCGATACGAGTACTCTCGAGCAAAAGGTCGCGCTAGTGCGCGAGATTTCACAGAAAAACCCGGATGGCTGGAGCGGACCACCTGCGCCTTTGTTTTATTTTGTCACCCGCAACGACGCTGTAGATGTTTACTATGGCACGACGCGGGGCTTTGAGAAGCTTGCGATTCCCTATATGGCCCATATTATACCGCCGCAAAAGTGGTGATAGATATAATGGATAAAGTTGATGTTGTGATTGTAGGGTCAGGAGCTTCGGGAAGCTTACTCGCAGCCAAATTGTCTCAAGCTGGCAAAAAAGTGTTGATTCTGGAGGCAGGTCCTGAGCTCAAAATGAGTTATCTTTACAGCTCACAGATCTGGGCGCGCCGCCTTAAGTGGGGTGGTCCAGCCACCGAAACAGGTGGGAAAGACCCCATTTCCGTAGCATTCAACCAGGGTTGGGGGAGTGGTGGAGTTGCAATGCACCACTACGCAGTGTGGTTGAGACTGTACATAGAAGACTTTGAGATGAAAAGTCGGTTCGGCCGGGGCTTGAAATGGCCTATTTCATACGAAGAGTTGCGTCCATTTTACGACCAAATTCAGAGAGAAGTCGGTATTTCGGGAGACGCTAAAGAAGAGGTGTGGAGACCAGTGGGCGAGCCTTACCCTATGCCCCCACTTCAGATTTTCAATCAGGGTAGGATTATTGAGGGGGGATTTAAAAAACTGGGTTTGCGCACTTCGTCACTTCCGGTGGCCATTAACTCGATAGAGTATAACGGTCGCCCTGCTTGTATTTATGACGGCTGGTGTGATGCGGGCTGACCGATTTACGCCCTTGCAAACCCTCTGGCCGTTTACTTGCCACAGGCGCAAAAAGCGGGGAGTAAGATTGCACACGACATTTATGTTACTCGCATATTGGTTAAAGCTAAAGGTGATCGAGCAACCGGAGTTGAGTATTACGACGCCAAAGGTCAGCGTCAAGTTCAGGAGGCGAGCATAGTTATTTTGGCGGCGTTCACAGTGCAGAACCCTAGAATTCTGCTCAACTCTTTCACTACCAAGCATACCAATGGGCTTGCCAACTCAAGCCGATTACTCGGTAAGTACATGATGGCACACACTGCAGCCAACGTGTTTGGTCTTTTTAAAGAAGAAACTCAGAACTTCCTAGGTGTGACCGGCGGACAACTCTTGTCGCAAGACAATTATGCCAAGGACCCGCGCAAGGGCTATCTTGGCAGTTCACAGTGGGTACTCGCTAACGCTCTCAAACCCAACGACTTATTGGGTGTCGCCAACGCTCGTCCCGACCTGTTTGGTGACTCACTGCACAAATTTCTTGAAACCGCCAGTAAGCATCTTGCCACTATGAGTTTTTTGGCGAGAACTTGCCGAGTTTAGACAGTCAGTTGGTTATGAGCAATTATAAAGACAAGTACGGTCTACCATTGGCGCGCGTGATCCACGACTACGGTCCAGATGACATCAAATGTTTTGAGGTAGGTATGAAACAAGGACAAGAAATTTTCAAAGCGGCAGGAGCTTACGATGTTTGGGTCAGCGGGCGAGCCAACGCGCACATGATGGGAGGCACGATCATGGGCCGCAGTGCTCTGACTTCGGTAACAAATAGCCACGGACAAACCCAAGATATTATCAACCTGTTCATAGCAGGGCCAGGCCTTTTCCCCACGGGAGGTGCTGTGAATCCGACCTTTACAATTCATGCGCTAACACTGCGGTCAGCCAAATATATACTTGACAACTGGTCAGCTCTGACTTAAAAATTGATCAGTCTTACAGATTTCAGTTGTCCGGGAAATGAGGGGGCTAAGCGTGGAGCAAATACTTTGGTTAAGACTCGTCATTTTAAAGTTAAACAAAAGATAGAATCAATTGCTGGGAGTCTACACTTTTCTAGCGAACTGCTTCTACTTGCTTGGAGTTTCTAGCATCAATGGAATCCCAAGTAAGAGAATGGTAAAATGACCATCCAACTAATGGGTATGATATGACCACACCAAAAGAGATATTTGCTAAGCTCGAACGCAAAATCTTGGAAAGAGCCGGCGAGTTTTCTCAAATAGGCGGAATCTATAAATTTGTATTGAACGGAGTTGATGGCGGCACCTGGGTGGTGGATTTAAGGAAGGATTCTTTTGGTGTAAGAGAAAGCGACGAAGAAGCTCAGTGCAAAGTTACGATTTCATCTCAAGATTTTGTTCAAATAGCCACGGGAAAGCTAAAAGCTGATTCGGCATTCATGAGAGGGAAATTAAAACTTATTGGAGACCTGGGTCTTGCGATGAAACTCGGGAAGCTTTTTGTAAAATAAGCCAATATTTAGCCACAGATTTACCCCGTGAGATAAATTAAAGCTACTAGATCTCACGGGGTGAACAAGAATCAACATCAGTTCGATATAACTTTTCAAGAGCGGGAAATTAATTATGCAGCGGGATTAGAAAATCCCGCCTAGCTATATTTAGGATCCTGGATAGGTGGGACATTTCCTTCGATAAACTCAGGACAGGCCTGTTCTCCTATTACCAAATTAATATTAAAAAAACCAATAGCACTCCAAGAGAAAGTGGAATCCTGAAGGATTCCGCCACAATAAAGCTCTTCCGTCGAACTCACGTTTATCCACTATTCAAAGAACTATTTGTCAAAAGCGTTTTAGAATTGAGAAGGTCTTCCAGAGGCAACTTTTAATTTTTAAAATACTGAACCTCTTGCCCACCTTTGGGTCTTTATAACAACTGAGTCCACCATTCAGGTTATAAAGCCGTTTGAAGCCAATTTGACTTAGGAAAAAGCAGGCTTTTTGGCTACGCACTCCACGCTCGCAGACGACCAAAGTCTCACGAGATGGGTCAAGTTCAGCATATCTTTTTTCCAATTCTTGTATGGGTATCAGCATTGAATCCGGTATGTGGTGAGACTCATATTCCCTGGAAGTTCTTACATCTACGACCTGAAACTTGCCCATAAGTATCCCTGATATAGCTTCTTCACTATTTAATGAGATAAACGGAACCGGGGTTTTTCCCCCGCTTGTGCTTTAGTGCTCCAATAATCTCTCCCAGCAAACTCACTGTTATGCCTCCATGATGTATAGAACAGCCTCAATAGAAGAAATTGTGGATCAAATTTGCCGAAAAGTCATTAGAGAATCGTAAATCAAACTCAACCAACCTTTTTCAGCATACTTCAATTTTTTCCAACAAGAATTTTTGTCACTTTCCATCTAAGTATAAAACATCTTGTGTTATTCTATTTCGCTCGTTATTTGAATTTGTTTAACTTAATTTCCGTTTTTCATGTTAACATTAGAGTCCGTATTAAAGCTTTATAGTTTTAACACCCTCACGATTTCATTCAGGTTATGGGAGGTTAATTCCCAATGTTAGATCGAATCAATGTTGATTTAATAGAGCAGATAAAGGAGAAGATTTTCAGTATCGTTTTAGACTCTCAAAAAATCCTCAACAACTGTCACTACATAGATTTGAGGATAGGAGTAAGTGAGTCCAAATATGCCGTAGCCCAAAAAGGTGCTCCGAAAGAGGGCAGGGAAGAAGCGCAGATGTCTTTTAGTCTAAAGACGGTAGCGGGAGATCGCTTAAGAGCTTCCGGATACTTCGCCTCTTATCTTGGTGCGTCCGATCTAAAAAGGCTGGAAGTTGTTATAAAGGAAGGTATTGAACATGCTTACAGGCGTGCGCTGGCAAATGCTTCACTAAAGCTAAAGATGAAAGATATTCTGGGGGAACTTGGAGAGTCAATATCGAGCACTAATCTTTCTCCAATTGAAATTTATAAAGATACTGTTGCTTTCCCCATTAAAGAAGACTCAAGAGGTATTTCACTTGAGAGCATAGTCAAAGAGGCGGTTGGCATATCTGATTCGGTTGAAAAACTCTATGAGTCCAATGGCTACAATGTGATTTCCATCTATACAACTATTGCTAGAGAGCTTTTTGCATCGTCAGAAGGAGCTCTAATTGATCAAACATACCCTCTTACGGAGGGCTTTGCTTATGTTCTTGTCGGAGACGAGCCGAACTATGACCATTTGGGTGGAAGGTGCGGATGGGAAGCAATTCATGGAGAAAATCACTTTAATAAAACCTTTCATGATTTTGCTTTGGATCTAGCAAGAGAAACCATAGAACTTTCTAAAGCTGAAGTGCTTCCTTCCACCGATAAGGAGGTAGTGGTCGTTACAAACCCTCACTATAACGCCCTTCTCGTCCACGAAATCATAGGTCATCCGGCCGAAGCGGATAGAGCGCTCAAAACAGAGACTGCCTACGCTGGAAGAAGCTGGTTATTCAGGGGATTTGATAAGAACCAGATCGGGAAAAAAGTAGCGTCTGATTTGGTAACCGCTTATTCAGATACTTCCCTCCCAGGTTATGGAAATTATAAGTACGACGCTGAGGGAGTAAGAGGGAAAAAAGTAGTTCATATTGATAAGGGCTTATTTCGGGGATTTTTAAACAGTCGTGAAACTGCGACAATTCTCGGCGAGGAGCCAAACGGTGCTATGCAGGCACCCTATACCTATTTTATTCCGCTCGTAAGGATGACAAACACGGTGTTTGCTCCCGGGGAGAGAAATCCTGAGGGAATAATCAAAGAGGTGGATGACGGATATTATCTCGTGGGTCACCATACACCTTCAATCGGAGAATCACGAGAGAATTTTAGTATATCGGCACGTCGCGTTCATAAAATAAAAAACGGCGAGCTTGTAAAGCTCTATAGAAGCGGAGGAATGACTTCAGATTCAAGGGATTATTTGATGAACGTTGATGCTGTGGGGAATGATTTTCGATTGTTTCCCATGCCAAACTGCGGAAAGGGGATACCCATGCAGGCGCTTCGGGTGGGAAACGGAGGGCCAACTATGCGTAGCAAGGCAAGGCTTAGGGGTGGGAAGTAGGGTTTTATAATTTAGCCACGAATTGACACGAATGAACGGAATCACACAAGTAAAACGATGCACGATTCATGATACAGGATACAAGATGCACGTTAAATATTTATAAATCATGCATCATGTATCGTAAATCCTGCATCTTGTTTGTTTCATTCGTGGCCACATTTAAAGCTTACAAACTGGAGAGACTTTGATGATTACCATAGAAGACCTAAGAAAATGCGTAAAAGACGGGATTCAATTTGTTGAATCTCAAAATGATATTAGAGAAGCTGAGATATTCGCTTCCTGGAACGACAACGTGACGGTTAGAATCAATTACACATCCGATATTCCGTGTAATGGTGTCCATGAGCCAAAAAACATCGTCGGGTATGGAGTTGGCATTGTAGCTGTGTTTGACACACCTGAGGGTTTCAAAATAGGCTCAGGAAGCGATACTGGAGACTTGAGCCCTGAGGGAATAAAGAGGGCCTTTGAGAAAGCCAGACAAAATTCGGTGAGCGACCCTAATTTTAAATCCCTCCCCCCTCCACCCGATGAAACACCCAAGCTTATTTCATATCATGACATGAACGTGATGAATTTAATGGATGAAGACATGGTCTCTCTTGGCTGGAGTGCTTTAAAGGGCGCTCTGTTGACATTTAAAGACGCGGGTTTTCTAAAGAGCCTGATTGTGGGAGGCGATGTTACGATTCTAAAAGAGAGAATGGCGATAGCAAGCACTCTAGGGATTGATGAATATGATGAGTCCTCCGCTCTCTTTGCATCCATTACTTCAATGATTGAGGAAAAGGATGCAAAAGGCACTGGGTGGACTACTGCGACTCATCTTGACAAGTTCAAACCGGAAGAAGCTGGAGCGATGGCGGCGATAAGCGCGATAAGCACTATTGAAGGGACGAGGATAAGATCGGGAAGCTACAACGTGGTTTTTGGAAGGCAAGCCGTCGCCATGCTTTTCTCGGAGATGATAATTTCAGCATTATCCCTTAACTCAATAGATTCGGGTAACTCTCCCTTCGTCGGGAAGTTAGGGGAAAAGGTCGCTTCCGACATTGTTTCTATATATGATGACGGGGCAAGACTCTGGGAAGTCGGGAGCAAAAAAATTACCTGTGAGGGAATTCCTACGGGAAGGACAGATTTAATAGAAGAGGGAAGACTGGTTGGATTTCTTTCCAACAACTACTATGCGAAAAAGCTAGAGAGCAACGTTGCCAAATTTACACCGAGAAACGGGTTTAGGTTTGGAGATTTGGGAAGGGATTTTAGGCAAAACAATTCTATTTTTGCTACGAATCTTGTGATAGAAGGAACGAGGGAATTGGACTCCGGAAAGCTGATTTCCCATGTAAAGGATGGAATCTACATTGGAAGACTCTGGTATCTCTATCCGGTTCACGGACTGGTAAAGGCGGACTTTACTGGGACCGTGATTGGCGATTCGTATATAATCAGAAACGGAAGATTGGAAGAGCCGCTCAAACCCAATACCGTGAGAATCAGCGATAACTTTGTAAATCTCCTCCAAAACATCACGGGAATATCAGAAGAGAAAAGAACTACGATGATCTGGGATTCCAAAGAGGTTGTGATTGCCCCTGAGATTGCTGTTAAAGGAATGAGTCTCGAAAACGTTGCTGAGTTTGTGGAGGAGTTGTAGATGCAGATTGTTATTGGCTTTTAGTGAGAGTATTCTAGAATAATCCCTGTATATGAAGCCATATAAAGGTAAGCTTCTCTTATCAGCACTTCTTATAGCAACACTCACGTGTTTCCTCACGTCAAACTCCTATGCCCAATTAGAATCAAAGGAAAGAGGATGGAAGGGGCCATTATGTAAAAGACCAACATGCAAAAACGAGTTATTAAAAGAATTAAAAAAAGTTCAAGGAGACAGATATCAAACAGTTGAAGGTTATATTATACAAGGCGATGACATTATTGCTATTATAAAAGAATCCAATATTGATATTAAAATCTATAACTCAATTATAAAGGGCGGGTTGGATTTTTCTAAGATACCAGAAGTCAATGGCAAACGTGAGGTAAATAATAAGATTGTGATATTGGATTCTGAAATTGGCTCTCGGCTTGAATTTTATTTTGCAGAAGAACTTCAAGAGGTTACTATTTTGCTGAGGTTAAGGGAAGAATCCATTCTTGCACAGCAAACCCATTTTAATAGAGATATCTTTTTCAGTTTGAAAACCACTTTCAACGGTGATGTAGATTTTGCAGGCGCAACATTCAACCGAAATGCAATCTTCTCAAATACCACATTCAGTGGATATACAGGCTTTTCTGGAGTCACATTCGTTGGTAAGGCGTATTTTTCATATGCCAAATTCAATCGAGATACAAGCTTCGTTCGAGCCACCTTCGACAAGGAAGCAAATTTTGGACTAACTGTTTTCAATGGTGAGGCAGACTTTCCGAATTCTACTTTCAAGCAAGGGGTAAACTTTGATAGAGCTGAGTTCAATGGTTATACGAACTTCTCAGGAGTAACCTTCAGCGGAGAAACAATATTTTGGAATACTAGCTTCACCAAAGTAGCAGATTTCAGAGATTGTAGTTTCAGTGGAATTGCAACGTTCTTGAGTACAAACTTTATTGATGTGGCAGACTTCTCAAATACCACTTTCAGCAGAAATGCAAACTTTCAAGAAGCCGTATTCGAAAAGGCAGCATATTTTAGAAAAGCAACATTTTATGGTCTCTTATCCTTTGCAAATTCTTCATTCAAAGGATACGTTGGCCTGAGAGACACTACAATCAAAACAATTTACTGGATAAATTTCTCCTCAAGCTCGTCTGTTTTTGGCTTGATTGATATTTTAGGCCGGGTTGAACTAAGGGATGCTCAAGTTACAGAAGCATATTTTGAAGATATCTTCTTCAAAGATGATGTAGATTTTTCTGACACAGAGTTTGGTAGCCCTTTTCTGCTGTTTGATCAAAGTGATGTTCTTAATTGGCAAAAGCTTTTTAATAAGTTAAAAGAAAATAAAATTTCAGAAAAAAACACTTTAGCTAACCAAATAAATGAGAAGCTAGATCAGACACTTGAACGCCATGGAATTAACCTTAGTAAGGTTAAAGAGTTCGACGATAGCCTTAAAATAAAATTTATTGTTGCTTTGAATTCAATTCTCGAAAACACAGATTTATCTTATGAAGAATTTTCTGAACAGCTAGATAAAGAAAATCAGATAGCAAAAAAACTTCTGAAGAAAGATAGAGATAAACTTACTCGAATCGAAACAACTCTTTTAAATAGATTTCTAATTGAGTCTCTCTACCCAGACATTATCGCAAGTAAAACGCGGGAAATACAAGACGATGACTTTGCAACTGTTTTCAGATTTGTTACTTTTGGCTCTGATGTAAGTTTTGTCAGGACAAAATTTTATAGCAATACTGCCTTTGAAAGCCTTACTTTTAAAAAAGAGACCAACTTTACAAGTGCTGAATTTAAGAAAAGCATATTCAGCATTAATGAACCAATATTTTCTCTTTCATACCTGAATTTTAGAAATTTAATTATTAATTTCGAACAGCTTCCCAAACTTGAAAACTGGGTACGTGATTCAAAGCATCGCATAAAAGGGCGGGCAGATAGGTGGAATAAGTCTAACAATTTGGGGAAGCCCCTCCAACCTGTTTCACAAGTGTTAGCAGAACTGGAGTCAACCTTTCTCAAGGAGAACAAGCTAAGTGACATGAACGAGGCTCATTATCATATGAAAATTGCTGAACTGGACGAAAAGATAGTAGATTGTAAGAACACGAATAGGGACTTTATACAATGTCTCATCACCACTGAAGAAGGGAGAGAGTGGCTTAAATGGGGTTGGAGCAGTGGATATGGCGTGAAATTATGGCGGGTTGTCAAATGGTATATCGGTGTTTGGGTTTTTTTCGCTTTTATTTATTATGCACTTAGGGAGGATCTTGAAACAAAGAAAAATAAAGACACAAAGCCTGATTCTGAATTCAGGTCGAGGCTGCACAACTTTCCCTGGCACTTCTTAAAATCTGAGGGCATCAAAAACAAAAAAGTATTGGATTTCTTTACTGCTCTAAGATTCAGTAAAGTGCTACTTTTTAAGATTGGACGGAGAGACACAGTGGCTTCAGGCAAACTAGTAATGACTATGGTATGGTTTGAGTGGATACTCGGATACTATTTGCTTTTGGTTTTTATAATCACCCTTACAAACACTGTTCCTATCCTTAATAGTATTTTGAGTAGCGTATTCTAATGCTGAGGGATCAACAATGCCGGAAAAAGTCCTTTTCTCATGGAGCGGTGGGAAAGATAGTGCGATGGCGCTTTATGACATTCAGAAAAGTAGAGATTATGAAGTAGCAGCTTTGCTGACTACTGTAACAGAAGACTACGACAGAGTCAGCATGCACGGTTTAAGGCGGGTTTTGCTAGAGAGGCAGGCGGAATCGCTTGGGTATCATCTTGAGAAGGTTCTTATCTCAAAGAACGCTCCAAATGAAGAATATGAGTCTAAAATGGAGAAAGTTCTTCTGAAATATAAGAGTGCTGGTGTTAACTCTGTAGTTTTTGGAGACATATTTCTGGAAGACATAAGAAAATATCGGGAAAGCAATTTAGCAAAGATAGGGATGGAGGGAATCTTTCCTATATGGAAAAGGAATAGTAATGAACTAGCTCAAACATTCATGGACTTGGGCTTCAAGGCAATCACTATATGCGTTGACTCAAACGTTTTGGATGGAAAATTTGTCGGCAGGGAATTCGATGCGCAGTTTTTATCTGACCTTCCTTCTAATATTGACCCTTGCGGTGAGAATGGTGAATTCCATTCCTTTGTATACGACGGGCCGATATTCCGGGAAAAAGTGTCGCACGAATTGGGCGAAATAATTTTGAGGGATAACCGTTTCTACTATTGCGATTTGATTGCTGTTGATTGAGGGGCCCTTCAAATCTGCAAATTCACCCCACGACAGGCTCAAGGAATATTTAGTTGACAACCAGCAACCGACAAGAAAAAAGAAGAGATTGCTTCGCTTCGGAATGACAGTGAGAAATCCTATACGGGGTGATCGGTTTGTTCAGACTTCTTTTTTCTCAATACGTCACCCTTTGATAAGGTTTGAAACAGATCTACTGGTAGGGTTGATACCTCTTTTGCTGGTTTACGAGCAGGAATGCTCTGTTAAATTTTTCTACGCTGTCTAGTACACCCTCTCGGACAATATTTTGCAGATTCGGCTGTCCGGTGATCCCCATGACATCGGTTGACCAGGTCGGTGCATAAACAACTATATTCTTGTCCCGAAAGATAGAAACCCATTGTTTTAGCTCCGTTTTAATTGAGTAGAAAAACAGTTCATTAGGTGCCTTCATGGCGTTAACTGTTATGTAGAGGTATGGTGCATCAGCTTCTATCTTGGCTACTCCTTCCGGGAATATTCTAATCCCGTTTGCCAGAAGCTTGAGTTCTATTTCGTTCCTGAGTTGAACTTTAGTAATACCGGCTTGTTCAAAAACGTAGTTTATGCCTGTAATCACCAGATGAACTCCCTTAAGCCCTTTGAGGGATTCTTCGGGAGATGACAATTCCCATGCGGAAACAGGAAAATTCAAACTAAATAACAATAAGGTTGAAATCAGCGCTACAGAAAGCATCCCAAATCTTTTGTTTTTCATTGTTTGCCTCCTTACGATCTTTGTTAAATAGAATAACATAGTTACCTTTCATTTCCTTCTCCCTCTGGCGCATAGAAATGTAAGGACACTTAGCGTAATTTTCTGAATTTTGCATCTAACTGAAATATATAAGTTTACTTAGAATGACCGAATTGGCTGAAGATCAATTCTGGAAGAAACCAGATGATTCATAATGCCATTGGCCAACAGGACGGAAAAGATTTGCTACGAGATTATTGAACTTTTTCCGGCTACCTTCCAGGAAATTCAAACCAGGGAGGATGGTTAAAAAGTCTATGTGCTTGACAGCCTGTTATAACTTTGCTATAAAAAATAAGGAACCACAAATGAAGAGATATTTCGAAAAAGCAATTAATGAGATGCTTTTTCTCGTGCTCTTTTGTGCGATATTAACAACTAACGCTCTAGGCTCTCCTATGGGGGTTCCAGAACATAACGTGGATCGTCCCGGCAATGATATCATGACCGGGTTTTCATCTCCTCATTGGAGTGCATGCAGTACATCCTGTGCCACCAACAATCAGTGTCGAGCCTATACTTACGTTAATCCGAAATCCGCGGGTCAGAATGGTACTTGTTGGCTCAAGAATAAGGTTCCGGCGAAAAAAGCTAATACGTGTTGTGTGTCCGGTGTCCGCATCATGAGTCCTTTCGAGGAAGGTATAGATAGGCCGTGGGGGGACTTGATTCCGGGTTTTTCCGTTCCAACTCGAAGCAATTGCGAGACTGAGTGCACAAACAATTCGAAATGTAAAGCGTTTACATATGTTAAACCCGGGTATCAGGGTCCGGAGGGAAAATGTTGGTTAAAGTACAAGGTTCCGGCACCCAAGACTAATAACTGCTGTGATTCCGGCGTCAAGCTTATATTCCCAGTACGCCGCATCAATTTGCCAAACAATGAGCTTACACCTCCTTAAGAGACCGTAAGTTTCATAAAGATGGAGCACAACAACCCTTGTGTTCTTTCTTTTATTTGGTTCTTAAATACTCGATTCCTAATCGCTTAAGATATAGGGTTATTGAGTACATGTTCATCATAGAAGGACTAAGATAGAATAAAGACCGTTTCTTTACCCTACCTTACTTTTACATTTCGGTTACATTTTACGCTGCAGAATATGGCATGTTGACAAGAGTCTGTAATTCGTGCGAAAATTGCGACGAAAAAGATTTACACACAAATAGGGCAATAACTAATGCCGGGGATTCAAATGCTCGAAAAGCTTTTTCATCTCCAGGAGTCGGGAACTAATATCAAACGCGAGGTCATTGGGGGTTGTACGACATTCATGACGCTTTCCTATATTATCTTTGTCCAGCCAGCCATAGCTCTTGCGCCGGCGATGGGGCATAACTTTTATTTCGCATTTACGGTTTGTATAACGCAAGGCGTCTCGTGGCAACATGCGCTTGGCGCTGTTTTTATTGCGGGTTTATTATTTATCCTTCTGTCCACGGTCGGTTTGCGTGAGACTGTAATAGCGGTGATGCCGAACGCGCTTAGAAATGGTATCCCTGTCGGTATTGGACTGTTAATTGCTCTGGTGGGATTGGAATGGGCGGGAATTGTAGTTAGTCATCCGGCAACGTATGTCACGCTTGGAAAAGTCTTCTCTCCTCCTGTCTTGCTCTCCCTGTTTGGTTTGGGCTTGATTGCCACACTATTTGCCCTTAAGGTGCGGGGTGCGATTTTAATCGGCATTTTTGCCTCAACGGTCGTTGGTCTAATTACCGGCCTGGTAGAGTTTCAGGGCGTTGTCTCTTCTCCTCCTTCTATAGCTCCGACCTTCCTTAAGCTCGAGATCCCCAATATTTTCGCCGAGCCTCATCTCATAGCGATAATATTCGTGTTCTTCTTCCTTGCTCTTTTTGACACCGTTGGGACGTTGATCGGTGTTAGCCAGCAGGCGGGCATAATGGTAGATGGTAGGTTGCCGAAGGCAAGGCAGGCTCTGCTCGCAGATGCTATTGCCACAAGCACCGGTGCTCTGCTCGGAACATCCACAGTGACTAGCTACATTGAAAGCGCATCGGGTATTTCTGCTGGCGGTCGTACGGGCCTAACCAACGTTGTGACAGCGGTTCTGTTGCTGCTTGCGCTATTTTTCAACCCGCTTATTAAAATGGTAGGCGCGGGGTATCAGGTCGGGGAAAATACTTTCCTCTATCCGATAATCGCCCCTGCTTTAATCGTTGTTGGAAGTTTGATGCTGAAAAATGTAGTCCAAATAGATTGGGACGATATGACTGAATCAATACCTGCATTTCTCACGCTCGTAATGATGCCCTTTACCTTCAGTATTACCGAAGGGATCGCATTCGGTTTCATTTCTTATGCCCTCTTGAAACTCGTGAGTGGTAAAGGCAAGGAGGTTCATTGGCTTATTTACCTCTTTGCCTTGCTCTTTGTGGCTCGTTATATCTGGCTGGTTGGCTAGTTTTAAAAAGAATAGATTAAGCTGATCCAACTTTCATTTGTAGCAGTTTTCAGGTGAGTGTACGGTATTTCTTCATTTCATAACCCGTTCACACAGCCTGTCGAAGGGTGTTGGGCGTCCTTCGATAAGCATGTCCTGAGCAAGGTCGAAGGACTCAGGACGAACGGATATAAGCAGTAATGCCGCATACGCAAATTAAAACCGTTGCAATATTCATCCCAAGATAGCTCTTTTTTTAATTTAAGATAGAATTAATATGAAATATGAGTGTATTCGAACCCTTTATAGGAATAACCACCGATATAAAAACAGATGTAGCTAAGGAAGAAAGTTTCCTGATAGAAACGACCTATGCCAGGGCTATTGCCAAGGCTGGCGGTATTCCGGTTCTCCTTCCATTGCTTTCTGCAAACGGTTCTCTTCTTGAAAATTTGGTAGCGAAAATAGACGGGCTTCTTCTTCCCGGCGGAAGGGATATGGATCCTAAATTCTACAACGAGGAGCCGCATCCAAAACTAAGACTAATGAGCCTTGAGAGAACCGAATCGGAGATGGTGATATTAGAGGAAGCTTTAAAGAGAGACATACCCGTTTTGGGTATTTGCGGCGGTATGCAGCTTATAAACGTTTTCTTTAAAGGCTCGCTATATCAAGACATTCCTTCTCTAGTACCTAATGCCCTGATCCATGAAAAGGGCTCGGTCCATAAAATTTATGTTGAAGAAGGGACGCTTCTTCAGGAAATAATCCAGGAAAAGAGCTTCTCTATAAAGAGTTATCACCACCAATCCGTAAAAGCGCTGGGAAGTGGACTCAGAGTTTGTGCAACGTGCCCGGATGGGGTTATAGAGGCAATAGAGGGCACCGATTCTTTTATTCTTGGGATTCAGTGGCATCCTGAAAGGGAAGAGAGCGAGATTTCAAAAAGGATTTTTAAGGCTTTTATGGATGAGTGCAATAAGTAAATTCATCCCCGCTTTTAATCCCAGGTAAAATTATTCTACTTTGCAATCAATCAAAATTATTGGAGCAAGGGAGCATAATCTAAGGAACATAAGCCTTGAGATTCCGAGGGGAGAGTTCATTGTCGTCACTGGGGTAAGCGGTTCGGGCAAATCCTCTCTTGCCTTTGACACTATTTTTGCAGAAGGCCAGAGGAGATACATGGAATCTCTCTCTGCATATGCGAGGCAATTTGTAGAGAGAATTGATAAGCCCGATATAGATTCTATTGAAGGACTTTCTCCATCCATCTCGGTAGATCAGAAAACATTTCAGAGGAATCCGCGGTCAACCGTAGGCACCATAACCGAGATCTATGATTTTCTAAGACTCCTATTCGCACGTCTTGGAAAACCCCACTGCTATAAATGCGGGGGTGAAATATCCGCCCAAAATCTTGAAAAGATGATAGACCGCATACTTTCTCTCGGAACGGGGGAAAAGGTCTCCATATTCTCACCTATTGTAAAGGGAAGAAAGGGTGAGTATAAAAAGGAGCTCGATGAGCTCAGGAATCAGGGGTTTCTCCGGGTAAGGATTGACGGAAAGTTTTTTGACCTGGAAGATGAGATACATCTTGAGAAGCAAAAGAAGCATACAATTGAACTCATTGTAGATGTGGTTGTACTTCGCGGCGATAATTTAAGAACCAGGATTGAGGATTCGTTAAGACTCGCTTTAAAACGTGGAGGAGGAGTTGCAAGAGTAGAGACCGAGAGTGGAAAGACTATTACGTTCAGTGAAAAATTTGCCTGCCCTACGTGCGGGATAAGTTACCCTGAGATCTCTCCCAGGCTTTTTTCATTCAATAGTCCATACGGCGCATGTCCTGAGTGCCAGGGACTCGGAGTGAAATCATTTTTCGATCCCGAGCTTGTGGTTGAGAGCTGGGACAAGTCAATTGAGGAAGGGACGATAATTCCCTGGAGAAATTCTAGCTACTTCCGTCGGTTAATAGAATCCGTTGCCAGACACTATAAATTCAGCTTAAAAACGCCCCTTAAAAAGCTTCCCTTAAAAATACAAAAAATAATCCTCTACGGCTCAGGAGATGAGAAAATTAGGTTTTATAGAGAAAGCGGGAGATGGATTGACGACTACTGGGACACATTTTCCGGAGTGATTGGAATTATCTCGGAGTGGTACAATGAGACTCAATCTGACGATGTAAGAGAAGCTCTTTCTAAATATGTACGCAGCGTTACCTGTTCTTCATGTAACGGCTCAAGACTTAAAAAGGAGAGCCTGACGGTGTTGGTGCATGAAAAATCTATCCACGACATAACAACTATGTCGGTGGATGAGTGTGGCAGATTTTTCGAGAGTCTTGAGCTTGTAGGGAGGGAAAGAGAGATTGGCGAGAGAATTCTTAAAGAGATCAACTCCCGCCTAAGCTTCCTTAAGAATGTTGGTCTTGGATATCTTACTCTTGATCGTCCGGCGCCTACGCTTTCAGGTGGCGAGGCTCAGAGAATAAGGCTTGCAACGCAGGTAGGATCAAAACTCACGGGTATTACTTATGTACTCGACGAACCGACAATCGGCCTTCACCCCAGAGACAATAAGAGGCTTATTCATACTCTCAAATCTCTAAGAGATAGTGGAAACACAATCTTAGTGGTTGAGCACGATGAAGAAACCATAAGGAATGCGGATTTTATCGTGGATATGGGACCTGGGGCAGGAGAAAAAGGCGGTGAGATTGTTGCTCGGGGAAAGATTTTCGATTTAATGAGAAATGAGAGATCACTTACGGGGAAGTACCTTTCAGGAGAGCTTTCAATCTCTATTCCTAACGAGAGAAGAAAACCCGAAGGATACATAACGATAAAAGGTGCCAGTGAAAATAATCTGAAGAATGTGGATGTTCCCTTTCCGCTCCGTGTTTTTACGTGCGTCACAGGGGTTTCGGGTTCGGGGAAAAGCACGCTTGCTATTGATTCCTTACACAATGCGCTTTGTGCAAAGCTATATGGGAGCAAAGAAAAAGTAGGCAAACACTCGGAAATTATCGGAGATGGCGAGATTAATAAGGTTGTAAACGTTGATCAGTCTCCGATTGGAAGAACTCCAAGGTCGAATCCTGCAACGTACACCGGGGTTTTTACTCCGATAAGGGAGCTTTTCTCCATGCTTACAGAGGCAAAGATGAGGGGATATAAACCCGGCAGATTCAGTTTTAATGTTCAAGACGGAAGGTGTGATGGATGCAAGGGTGAAGGAACGGTGAAAATAGAAATGCACTTTCTGCCAGACGTTTATGTAAGGTGTGAGCAATGCGGAGGCAAAAGATTCAATTCTGAAACTCTTGAGGTTAAATATAAGGAAAAAAGTATTGCCGATGTTCTAGATATGACCATCAGTGAAGCGCTAGAGTTTTTTAATAATGTCCCCCAAATAAAATCCAAACTCCAAGTCCTTCACGCTGTAGGGCTTGATTACATAAGGCTCGGTCAGCCTGCCACGACGCTTTCAGGCGGGGAGGCTCAGAGGATAAAACTCGCAAAAGAACTGTCAAGGCGAGCTACAGGCAGAACCCTCTATATACTGGATGAACCTACTATCGGACTTCATTTTGATGATGTGAGGAGATTGCTCGAAGTCATCCAGAGGCTTGTCGATATGGGGAATACCGTAGTTGTAATTGAGCATAACCTTGATGTGATAAAGTGCGCCGATTATATAATTGACCTCGGACCAGAGGGTGGGAAAGAGGGAGGGAGGGTTGTTGCTTATGGCACGCCTGAAGAGGTTTCTCAGGTCGAAGGATCATATACTGGTATGTTCCTTAAGAGGGTGCTTGAAAACCGAACTTGATAAATTTCTTTTAGGTATAAAACCTTAACTAACCCCTAATATCTTTTTCATGTAGAATTACTTTCCTTATTTTCTAATACATACGGAGAATCTATTGGATTTACTACAGTCTATTGTTCTCGGAATCGTGCAAGGTATCACAGAGTTTCTTCCCATAAGCAGCACCGCACATCTGGCTCTTATCCCCTGGTTTTTTAAGTGGAATGACCCCGGGCTTGCTTTTGATGTTGCTCTACACATAGGAACCCTTGTTGCTGTGATCTATTACTTCTGGCGTGAATGGGTGGTGATTATAAGAGGATTAATACAAGGTTTGCTCTCAGTAAGCTTTGCAAAAAATCCCAATGGGAAGCTGGGAGTATATATCATCATTGCAACCATACCTGGAGCACTCTCAGGGTTTATATTTGAGGAGCAAGCATCTGGAATACTTAGACACCCCATTGCTATTGCGGTCTCAGTCTTTTTCTTTGGAGTAATTCTTTACGTATTTGATAAATTCTCTAGAAAAGAAAAAGGAATTTCGGATTTAAATATTTTTGATTGCCTGGTGGTAGGGATTGCTCAAGCTTTTGCGATAATTCCTGGAGTATCGCGCTCTGGAGTTTCAATTACAGGCGGTCTAATTAGATTAGATTATGCAACCGTTGCAAGTCCTCCATTCATCGTTGGAATTCTCACGTCCGCCCTTTTTGGTTTTCTAAGCATAAAGTATCTTCTAAGATACCTTCAAGCTAAGACCTATACTGTGTTTGTTATATACCGCGTAGCGCTGGCAGCTTTTATTTTATTTCTTTATTTTGGCAGATAAGTTGCTTCTTGCGCTCAGGGTTCTTCAATGCAGGATGTCAAGTATACTAAGTGAGTCAGTTGCTCTCTGTAGAGACACAAAATTTTGTGTCTCTACAATAAGGCTGGTGCAAAACCCTCGGAATACTGGTGGACTCAACCGTTACCTTTCACTTTGACATACTAGGCTTAGGGGGTAATCTTTAGGAATCCAAAAATGGAGTAAAAATTATGCGCCTCAGAATATTGTCAATATTTTTCATAATCCTCTACCTGTCGTTTCATTCCATCGGTGAATTGAAAGAACAGAGAAGCGATCTTGGTGTAATGAAAGCCATGCAAGAGGAGTTGAATCGCTCCTGGGAAAAGCTCAGGCTGGATGGCTATGAGTCTCCCTACTTTATAAGCTATCAGATTAAGGACAATACCTATTATAGTATAGAGGGGAAATACGGCGCTGTTGTATCGTCCGATAAGAACCGAATGAGACGTCTATTTGTGGATGTGCGCGTGGGCAATTACGAATTCGATAATTCGATAAGGGGACAGTCCGGAGGCAAGGTGCCTTTTTATAACGCTTCCTATATTCCGGTTGACAATGACGTTGATGCTATAAGAGCCGTTTTATGGCAGGCGACGGATTACGCCTATAAGGAAGCCCTCTCCCAGTATTTCAACAAGAAGGCAAATTATGTCCAGAAAGTGAAGGATGAGAATTTTGCGAGCTTTTCTCGTGAAAATAGTAATGTCTACTATGATCCTGAAGTCAACTTGTTTTTTGATCCCAAGGAGTGGGAAAGTAAGATAAGAGAGATTTCAGCCATATACAAAGACTATAAGGAACTGATAGATGCCGATTTGGATATAACCGCTCAGAAAGAAACTACTTATTTCATTAATACCGAAGGGACACGATACATAAGAGATGAGATTCTCTATTCCGTGGACGCAGAGGTAACGACGAGAGCAGAAGACGGGAAGATTATTAAAAACTATAGAAACCTGTACTACGTATTACCGGAGGACTTGCCTTCGGTTGAAATGATAAAGTCGGCAATAAGAGAAATGGTCGAAGAGACCATAAAACTGAGAGAGGCGGAGGTGCTTACTCCAATAAGCGTCCCTGCCATACTCGAACCTGAAGCAGCAGGGATTGTATTCCATGAGGCTGTTGGACACAGGCTTGAGGGTGAAAGGCAGATTGACGACAGGGAAGGACAAACATTCAAAGAAAAAGTAGGAGAGAAAATAGTTCCAGCTTTTCTTTCTATCTTTGATGATCCGACAATGAAAGGCTTAGGTGGAACTCACCTTGTCGGATATTACCCGTTTGACGACCAGGGAGTACCGGGGCAGAAAGTCCTTTTGGTACAACACGGGGTTTTAAAGAATTTTCTCCTTTCCCGCACCCCTATTGAAGGTTTTAATAAATCGAACGGTCACGGAAGAGCCTCATACGGAAGGGCGCCGATGGCAAGGATGAGCAGCCTTATTATTAAGTCTGATAAGGAATACACGAAAGAGAAGCTGAAAGAACTACTTATAGAGGAAGTAAAACGTCAGAATAACCCCTTTGGGCTTATAATTGAAAGAATGGAAGGTGGCGAGACAAACACCTCGTCTTACGATTTTCAGGCCTTCAAAGCAACGCCCCTTGTTGTCTATAAAGTTGATCCCAAGACAGGGAATGAAACACTTGTGCGGGGTATAGAAGTTGTGGGGACACCAATTGTTTCAATTAACAAGATTATCGCTACCGGAAATGATTACGCAGTGTTTAATGGATTCTGCGGAGCTGAATCCGGATATGTCCCTGTCTCTACGGTTGCTCCAAGCATACTTATTTCGGAAATAGAGCTTCAGCGCATCTCTGAGAAGAAAGAAAAGCTCCCTATTCTTCCCCCGCCGTTTTTTGACGGGAGTGAGTAGGGAGTATTCAACCTAGAAAATAAATTTTGGATTGATGGTTTGCTTGTAGGGGCGAACGGCTGTTCGTACCTACTAAAGTATTTTTTACCGAATCTCCATTTCTCAGACAGTTTTTCGTTGTAGTTTCATAAATCTCCACTTCCAAATCCACTTATTATTTGTTAGTATTGAAAATATTTATTTATCCCAATCCTTCATAAAGGAGCTACCAAATGGCAAAAGAGGCAAAAACGATTTTAGACCTGCTTAAAGAGAAAAGAGTGTTTTCACCTCGTAAAGACTTCAGTGAAAATGCTCATGTGAAAAGCGAATCAGTCTATAAAAAAGCCAGTAGGAGCAGAGAGGCTTTTTGGGAGGGGTTTGCAAAGGAACTCGATTGGTATAAGAAATGGAGAAAGGTTTTGGATTGGAAAACGCCACATTCAAAGTGGTTCGTTGGAGGGAAGATAAACATTTCTTACAACTGTATTGATCGTCATATTAATACCGCAAGGAAAAATAAGGCGGCTATTATCTGGGAAGGTGAGCCGGGAGATAGTCGTGTCATTACTTATTGGGATTTGTATAGAGAAGTAAACAAGTTTGCAAACGTTCTAAAAAAGCTTGGCGTAAAAAAGGGAGACAGGATAACTATATATCTTCCCATGATACCTGAGGCGGCAGTAGCAATGCTAGCCTGTGCAAGAATTGGCGCCCCTCACAGTGTGGTATTTGGCGGATTTAGCGCCGACAGCTTGAGAGACAGAATAAACGATTCACAGGCAAAAATACTCATTACGTCGGACGGGGGTTTTAGAAGGGGATCGGTAGTGCCTTTGAAGAAGAACGCAGATGAAGCTCTTTTTGGTGCTGCATCAATAGAAAAAGTAATAGTAGTTAAAAGAGTCGGAGAAAAAGCACAGATAGAGATGAAAGAGAAAAGAGACTTGTGGTGGCATGAGCTTATGGAAAACGCCCCCCAATACTGTGAACCAGAGAAAATGGATAGCGAAGACATGCTCTACATACTCTATACAAGCGGAACTACAGGAAAGCCAAAGGGAATAGTTCATACAACGGGTGGATACCTAGTGGGAGTATATGCGACGACAAAATGGGTATTTGATCTCAAGGAAGAAGACACATTCTGGTGTACGGCTGATATAGGTTGGGTGACGGGACACAGCTATATAGTTTATGGCCCCCTTGCAAACGGTGCCACATCGCTGATGTATGAAGGAGCGCCTGATTATCCCGATAGAGACAGGTTCTGGGAAATAGTAGAAAAGTATGGGGTGAATATCTTCTATACTGCTCCTACAGCGATAAGGGTATTCATGAAATGGGGAGAGGAATATCCAAGGAAACATGACCTCTCTACTCTTCGACTTCTCGGAAGTGTAGGAGAACCTATTAATCCCGAAGCATGGATGTGGTATTACGTGAATATCGGCAATAAAAAATGTCCTATAGTGGATACCTGGTGGCAGACAGAGACGGGCATGATACTAATTACTCCCCTTCCCGGAGTAACGAAACTTAAACCGGCATCGGCGACAAAGCCGTTTCCGGGTATAGAAGCTGATGTTGTAGATGAAAATGGAAAGAGTATAGAAGTTGGGGCGGGTTATCTAGTCCTTAAAAGCCCCTGGCCTGCTATGCTGAGGACTATATACGGAGACCCGGAACGGTATGTCCAGCAATACTGGAGCAGGTTTCCAAATATGTATTTTACGGGAGACGGAGCAAAGAGGGATAAGGACGGGTATTTATGGCTGTTAGGTAGAGTGGACGATGTGATGAACGTAGCGGGTCACAGGGTAAGCACAATGGAGGTGGAAAGCGCGCTTGTGGATCATCCATCGGTTGCAGAGGCTGCCGTTATTGGAAAAACGGATGAACTAAAGGGACAGGCGATATCAGCGTTTGTTACGCTAAAGGAGAGCATTAAATCAAACTCAGGTCTGGTAGATGAGCTTAAAAAGCACGTAACGAAGAAAATAGGGGCTATTGCAAGGCCTGATGACATCATATTTACGGCAGAACTTCCCAAAACAAGAAGCGGCAAGATAATGCGAAGACTTCTTAGAGACATAGCTGAGGGAAGAGCATTGGGTGACACAACAACCCTTGCCGATCCAACTATTGTCAGACAACTAAAAGATAAATATGAGGATAAGGAAGGGTAATAACCCGGTTTCCTGGTAGCTATACTCCAGATCCCCTAAAGACTCGTTGCCTGGGAGGAGTTTGTTAAACAAAGCCCTACGGTTATGCATTCTATAAATCAAACGCAATGAGGATTTCACTACAGTTTCGCTCTTAGGTCGAACTTGTTTATTAGCACCTAATAAATTTTAGTTGTATAGTAATTAGACTTAATTCCTTTTCGGTAATACAAACATGATCCAATTAGTCAATGTTTCACTCGCTTTTAGCGCACGGGTGATTTTTAATAACCTTTCATGGCACCTAAAACCCCAAAAGAAAATCGGGTTGTTCGGCCCTAACGGAACGGGGAAAACAACCTTACTTGATCTTATTGCGGGTGTTCGCGTGTCGGACTCTGGATTGATTTCTAAGGCACCATCAATAAATATTGGCTATCTGCCTCAGGAAGTGCACGAAGAAAACACAGGGCGTACGGTAATTGAGGAGGCTATCGCGGCATACAAAGAGGTATCAAACCTTGAGCAAGAGGTCGAGTCTATCACAGATGAGCTAAAAAAAGCTATAGATTCAAATAGCGGTGAATACAAAAAGCTCCTTTCCCGTCTCGATGCGATACAGATTGAGCTTACAACACGCGATGCACACAGGATTCAGTATGAAGCCGAGAAATTGCTAATGGGACTTGGTTTCGAGACTGATGAGTTAACCAAACCCCTCAGTACTTTTTCGGGGGGATGGCGAATGCGCGTAGCGCTTGCTAAGCTCCTGCTTCAGAAGCCTGATGTGGTTCTTCTTGACGAACCGACAAATCACCTCGACATTGAGAGCATCGCCTGGCTCGAGAACTACTTAAAAACCTTCCAGGGCGCTGTGGTCTTGGTATCCCATGATCCTTACTTTCTCAACCGCGTGGTTGACGCTATAGCTGAACTCGTAATGGGACAAATTACAGAATATACAGGCAACTACTCATTCTACATTCGGGAGCGGGAATCACGTGTTGCCATGCACAAATCCGCATATGGAAACCAGCAGAGGCAAATCCGGGATATGGAGCGCTTTATTGAGCGCTTTCGCTACAAGGCATCGAAGGCTAGACAGGTGCAAAGCCAGATAAAGATGCTTGAGAAAATGGAGTTGATTCCGCCTCCGCATTCGGACGATCCTTCAATACATTTTAGGTTTCCTGAACCACCGAGGTCGGGCAGAACCGTTTTGGAGCTTTCTACTTTTTCAAAATCCTACTCTGATAAAAACTGTGGTACTAATCAAGTGTTTACCCAAGCAGGGCCGTTGTTGGTAGAACGAGGGGATAAAACAGCTATTGCCGGTAAAAACGGCGCTGGTAAAAGCACACTGGCAAGAATACTTCTTGGCACTGAGCCATTTGAAGGGAACCGGCTAGTTGGCTATAACGTTGAAATCACATATTTTGCCCAACATCAAGCTGAATCGCTTAATCCGTCTAACACTATTGTTGACGAGTTAGAATCACGTAGTAAAGGTCAAAACGAAACTCAAATCAGATCGTTGCTTGGAGCCTTTCTATTCACCGGAGATGACGTGTTTAAACCAGTCGGAATCTTATCCGGAGGTGAGAAAAGCCGCGTGGCTCTGGCAAAAACACTCCTATCACCTACAAACTTTATGATACTCGACGAACCGACTAACCACCTTGATATACAATCAAAAAATATTCTGATTGAAGCGTTAAAGCAGTACACAGGAACATTTGTTGTAGTGAGCCACGACCGCCACTTTCTGGACCAGATTGTAAACAAGGTGTGGTATGTTGAGCATGGGGAAGTCCATATGTGCTTCGGAAATTATTCCGACTGTAAATATCACCTGAGTACAAGAGGAAATGAAACTCAGCAAATCAAAGATGCAGGAGCATTGAACAATAATAACAGCTATGGAATTGTAAGCTCCTCTCTTAAGACCATGAAGCCAGGAAGCAAATTTAAAGAGGATAAGCGCAGGGTAGCGGAAGAGCGCAACCGTAAGTACAGAGAAATCCAGGAGCGTGGAATTGAAAACATAGAGGATTGGAGACAATTATCCCTAAAACAACTCCACAGAGCACTTGCTGACCTTGAGGAAAAGATCAAAGCGATGGAGGACAGAAAAACAGAAATAGAGAGACTCCTCCAAAACCCTGAATTCTATATGGACAAAGAGCTATCATACGAAGTGACGAGCGAATATAATGACCTGCAAAACTCGCTCAAAGCTTTATATGAAAGATGGGAATCTATTACATCCCATCTTGAGCCTGAGGTTCATTAAAACAGTGAAATATTCTTTATTAACCGACTTACATCCTTACTTTTTTTTGTATAAATCACGAATGTCAATTTCCTCACCATCTGGTGTGATAATTCTGGTTTGATTGTTCATTGTTACAATATGGAGTTCTGCGGTTCTGCCATCATCAAATTCTAGCCTGTACGCCTTGCCCACCATTTTATCAACACTACTGAGGATTTTGCCTTTTAAGCCCGGTTCATATTCCATATCGCCCATTTTAATCTTGGTCTTCACCACAAATCTTGCGCCTGGTATGTACATTATTTAGCCCTCTCAAAAAGCGATAATATCTTTTTATAAGAATATGTTACGTATAAAATTATCTTATTACAATTGTTTTCGAGCATGGGACATCTAAATCTGTGAATCCCTACTGGCATAGCAAGCTTTATCTTTTGCTTTCTAATCTGTCTCATCTTACATCGGACACGAAGAAAGAACTTTTCTTGAACCATAAATGATTCCTAGTTCTGAAATCATTCCAAGGTACTATTGTAATTCTAGAGAATTAAACCTGATATTATTTGAAGATTTATGGGGATCCTAAAGTTTGAACAACATTTTTAGCCTGTAGCTCAATATGTTGATATGTTCTGAAAGATAGTTTAGTTAAATGACAAAAATCATTGTAAGTGAAGAGGGGAAATTTGCATTGATGACAAAATTTGTCTTTTGTGCTCCAAGTTTGGGTCTCAATGTTGCGAAAAATGGACTCTTTTCCTTGTTAAAGATACTTAAAATTTGTTTTTATTAGGAACAACAGTAAGTTAGCGACAGTAAGGTGAATTTGGCACATATATTGCCACTATCAAACTATAGGAATTATGGATAAATTAAAATTTGAAAGTCAGGTTAATTTTCTAGAGGTGCAAAATGAAATATGAGGGCGAAAAAAAACAGTTGGTAGATGGATTAGTATTTATCTTTGATCAGAGAACCGGTGAATTGGAAGTAGTAGAAACTCAGAATAATTGCGATGGGGAAACACTAAAGGGGACAAATGCCGAATCCAGTGACGAAAGCGATGTTATATCAGATTAATCTTTTTGAGGAATTTCAACGTTTATATTATTTGCAATAATGTGCTTATTACACTACTTATAATTGCTAAGTTGTAAATATAAATTTATCAAAGAGTTCCCATCCTCCAAAGGGTAGGCTGGTTAAAACATATTTAGTTGGCTTACCCTTTTTTTTTGAATACAACACTACAACTACCAGTTAAAGATTTATGAAATTAGCTTAGGATAAACTGGCCTTGACTCAGCTATCTCTTCGGGATAGACGATAACCTTGTTTCCATTCCTCCACTGAACAATTACCATTTTGTGGCCAATCTGAGTACCTGTAGATTGGTCGATCTTAAAATGACCATAAAAGGTTTTAAAATCAGCTCTGCTTGCAGCTTCTCTAAGAGCATAGTCATCGAGCGTTCCGGCATCTTCAATACACTTTTGGATAACTGGTCCTATATTATAACTTTGAGCTGCGGTATAGTCGGGTTCCTTCCCATATTTATATTTGAACCTGATAAAAAAATCCTGAGGTGTCGGTCCAAGGTCGGGTTCTATTTTAATTCCCCCCTCCCATTGGCTTGGTCCCAAAAATCCCTCTACGTCTTTTCCGAGAGTTTGATGAAACTCTTTTATACCGGCTACGACAAGTCCTATCGCTTTTGCATTTACTTTATTTTCTACAATTTGCTTAGCAAGGAGCAAGTCATCCTCGGCGCGTCCTACGCCGAGGATTAGGTCGGGGATATTTTCTTGCACCTGTTTTAGAAGAGAGGAAAAATCCTTTGTGCCTGATACATATTTAAGCTCGGTTATCCGGAACCCATTTTCTTCTCCGTAGCGCTTTGCCCCTTCTGCTACATTTGTGGAAAATCCGCTGTCTTCCGCTCTAAATATAGTAATCTTCCTTGCTTCGTTATCGATTTTTTTTACCATTTCAATAATTCCGACAAAGTATTTACTAGCAGATGTAATCGTACTTACGATATATTTAGATCCACTCTCAAAAATCTCATCGGATGACCCGCCATGATTCCATAGAATTTTTTTGAATTCTTCTGCAATCGGTGCTGCTGCTAGGGTAAGACCGCTTGAGTAAGGTCCTATTAGAACATCAACTTTATCTTTAACGATAAGCCGTTCCACGATTTCCTTACACTTATATGTCGAACTTTCGTCATCATAGTAAAGAAGTTCTACCGTAAATTTTTTACCGAATTCCTTGACAAAAATACCGCCAGATCCGTTTACGTCTTTAATCCAAAGTGCAAGCCCTTCAAGGCTCTCTTTACCTTGATTTGAATATCTCCCACTTAATGAGATAGGAATGCCGAATTTTATCTTTTGCATTGATAGAATTCTACGTGATGAAGGTTTAATCGTAAATTTGGGAAATAAAGTTTATTTAGTATAAAACGGACAATGTAAGTACTATTTTTCACCCTCTGTCAAATTTCTCAAGGCTGTCACTCCTAGGGTTTCTACCTCACAGCCAGTACTTAGCAAAGCAAGTAATAAGGTCCGCTGAGCAATCTGACAAAAGGTGTTATTTCTCGAAGGCTAAGATTTCTCCCCCATGAGATATGAAATTATCTCACGGGGTCGAAATGACATGAGGGGAGGTCGAAATGACAGGTGGGTCGGTCAAAACGACAGTCTCATTTGTCATTCCGAACCCTGTCCCGAGCGAATGTGAGGGAGCTTGTGAGGAATCTTGTTGTTTTCAGGATGACAGGAGAAACGGTTGAATGACAGTTACTTGATAGGAATTATTAAACTAGGTGAGACTTGGCTCCACATTGTCTGTTTGGTCAAATTTAGTTTTTTAAAGATAATGAGATGATTTATCTCTTTGTCGAATTCATTTTAGCTTCTCAACTGCCTTTTCTATCCTATCAACTCCCTTTTTGATCTCTTCCATTGAAGTTGCATAGGAAATTCTTATATGATTGTCTGACCCGAATTCCGCTCCCGGAACGACTGCTACTTTTGCTTCTTCAAGAAGAAATTCGGTAAAATCGAGAGAGTTTCTGATTTCCTTCCCATTATACTTTCTTCCGAAGAACTTAGAGATATTTGGAAATGCGTAGAATGCACCCTGGGGATTAAAGCATCTAAAGTCAGGAATCTCGTTTAGTCTTTTAACTATGTAGTTCTTCCTTCTCTCAAATTCCTTCGACATTCTTTTAACTTCGTCTTGCGGACCTTGAAAAGCCTCTATTGCTGCTTTCTGAGAAATGGATACGGGATTTGATGTGGACTGGCCCTGAAGGTTATTCATAGCCCCGATTATTCCTTTATCTCCTGCTGCGAATCCGATTCTCCACCCCGTCATGGAATAGGACTTTGAAACTCCATTTACGAGGATTGTTGATTTCTTTACATCCTCTCCAAGCGTTGCAACTGGAGTGTGAGTGAGTCCATCATATAAAATCTTGTCGTAAATCTCATCGGAGATAATGAGAAGTCCGGAATTCATCGCGACATTAGCTATTTCTCTAAGTTCATCTTCACCATAAGTGGCTCCGGTAGGATTTGATGGATAGTTCAGTATCAGAGCTTTTGTTTTTGGGGTTAAGAGTTTTTTTAGTTTATCCAGATCGATTTTAAATCCGTTTTCTTCTTCAGTTTCAATAATTATGGGCGTTCCACCGGCAAGGGTTATCTGCTCAGGATAGGAAACCCAGTAAGGTGACGGGATTATAACCTCATCTTCCTCTTCAAAAAGGACTTGGGATAGGTTGTAGAGCGTGTGTTTAGCCCCACACGATACTGTTATTTCTGATTTTTCATACTTTAGCCCGTAATCTTCTTTTAACCGATGTATAATTGCGTTTTTAAGCTCGTCAATTCCGCCCACAGCCGTGTACTTTGTAAATCCTTCTTTGATCGCTCTTACCGCTTCTTCCTTTATATTCTCGGGAGTGTCAAAATCAGGTTCCCCTGCACCGAATCCTACAATGTCTATACCTTCTGCTTTTAGGGCTTTTGCCTTTGCCGTAATTGCAAGTGTCGCCGATGGTCTTAATTTATCCGCGCGAGCAGACAGTTTCATTAACTTCATGCCTCCTGCTTCTTAAGTAATTTTTCTCTTAGCTTTTGCTCTACAATTTCCGGAATCATTTCTTTAGCTGAGCCACCTAGGGTTATTATTTCCTTAATTAAAGAAGAACTTATATGTGAATAAGCACTTTCTGTAACCATGAAAACCGTTTCAAGCTCTGAATAAAGGGTTTTATTGGCAAGAGCCATCTGAAATTCATATTCAAAGTCTGATACCGTTCTCATACCACGTAGCACTATGTTTGTTCCGATTTTTCTTGCATAATCTACAAGCAGTCCTTCAAAGTAGTCTACCTTTACCTCAGAACTGTTAGGGAAAATCTCCCGAATGATTTCGACTCTTTCTTGAAGCGTAAAAGTCGTTTTTTTAGATACATGATGGGCAACCGCAACTATAACTGTATTAAAGACTTTCACTCCACGCTCTATGATGTTTATGTGGCCGTTTGTGAACGGATCGAAAGAGCCGGGATATATTGCGACTTTATTCATTCCTCACCTCTCCTGAAAAAGCTAACCTGAGTGCCTCCGAAAGATTTTGTAATTCTTCTGAAACCCATAGGTGTATCATCTATCTTGTAGTTGTGCTCGATTACGATTACACCTTCATTTTCAAGAAGTTCTGACACTCCATTTATAAAATCATTTACCTGTTGCTTTCCATAGAGAATATAGGGCGGATCAATGAATATTAAGTCAAACTTCTCCCAGCTTTTTTGTAGTTTTTTTAGCGCTCCCTCATAGTGAGCGAAAATTAAGGTTGCTCTATCAAGGAATCCACAAAGTGAGATGTTTTCCCTAAGTATCTTATAAACAGAAGGATTTTTTTCAATAAACGTAACATGAGCCGCTTCACGGCTCATAGCCTCGATTCCAAGACTCCCCGAGCCCGCAAATATATCGAGGACTTTTAAACCGCTTATGTCGCCAAGCGTATCAAAGATTGACTTTTTGATTCTGCTTGTAGTCGGACGAACCGTTTTTCCTTTTGGAACTTTGAGTTTTCTTCCTTTTGCCGTACCTGTAAGCACCTGCAACATTTGGTTTGATATACTACCATGTTAACTAGTTTTGGCAAAAAATGAGTTATAAGAATTCTAGCCACAGAGAACACAGAGTGCACGGAGAGTTTTTTAAAAAATCTTTCTCTGCGTTCTCTGTGAACTCTGTGGGCAAATGAGGCTTTTACTTATCTGATTTCAATTTTTCTGCAAAAAAAGGCGAGTGTCTTCTCCCAGGAATCCTTTGCAGCTTTGGCGTCATAAGAACGACTTTCCTGATTGGAAAAGGCGTGACCTGCTCCTTGGTAAACGTTGATGCTGACGTCTTTCCCTAACGCCTTCATGCTTTCTTCAAATGTCTTGACACTGATTGTGGGAATTCCTCTGTCTTGGTCTCCAAAGAAGCCGATAACGGAGGCTTTAATTTTTGCAAGCTCATTTTTATCGGTCACAAGCCTACCGTAATAAATCACGGATGCTGCTAGATCGGGACTATTTATCGCAAGTGATAATGAATATCCTCCTCCCATGCACCCATCCGATAGAGCCTATTTTATCTTTTTTTACCTCAGGCAGTGATTTGAGATATGAAACGGCTGCGAGCATGTTCTTTACCGCTCTATCCTCTGGAAGCCCTCTCAAAAGCTCATGCGCTTCTTCCGGGTCTTTCGTCACCTTTCCTCGGTAAAGATCAACTGCAAGCGCAACATATACCTCTTTTGCCAGCCGTTTTGCTTCACCTTTTACCTGGTCATTCAGTCCCCACCATTCATGTATCACTATGATTGCGGGAAATGGTCTCTTTCTTTCGGGTATAACTAGGAATCCCGAGATCGTTTCTTCACCAGACTTGTAGCTCACCATTTTACCTTCCGGAGGGCTTTCGGATTGGGTTTTCAGAGGAGTTCCCAGTAACAATAAGGAAACTAAAATCAAAAAAGAAATAGGTGAAAAAAATACCTTCATTATTCTAAACCTCCAGGGGCACTTATAATCAGCCACACTTTTCTGTAATTTAAAGTTTCAATTGCTAATACAATTTCAGGGAATGATGTTCCAGTATGTCACTGATTATGATTTTAAACCCAGCACTTGGACGCTAGATCTATTTATTCAAGTTCCTGATGACGCCAATGGTCGAAAGACAACTAGACGGACTAATGAGTTTGTAGTGCAAAGATAGTTAAAGATTCGATTACTACAAGTTGCTAAAATAAAAAATCTTACGAGGAAAAATGACAATACTAGCTATTGTTTCCCAATTATTTGTGCAAATTTGCACAGTTTTTACAGTGTATTTTTACACAGATAACCGTATTTTTGTTTTTCCTGAGTCCGTCTGGTATCTATAACTTATTGTAACAATTAAAAATTAGGAAAATCTTAAACCCGCTGGTACGAATATTGCGGATAAAGTTTTAGAATTATGAAACCTTAATATCGCGGACACCCTCATGGAGGTCCTCCCGGACATTATAAGTTTAAAGTGAAACATAAACGCGGGCATAAGTAATTTTTATCGTTTCAGATACCAAAATTTTCTCTTGAGAGTGTGATGACGATGATGAGATACTCTGAAAATATAAGAGAAGATCGAATCATAAGGGTATGTTTTTTCAGTTTTATTTTCGCGTGCTTATTATTTGTAGCATGCTCCTCCCCGGAAAAGAAACTCGAAGAGGCAAGAGAGCATTACACAAAGGGAAGGGATGCATATATGCTTTTCACGCCAAAAGGTTTAGAGGAAGCAATAACTGAGTATCAAAAGGCTATAGATTTGGATAAAAACAATGCGCTTCCATACGCCGGACTTGGCGAAGCTTATTCCTTCTTGGGTTTGTGGAAAGAGCAAAACGATAATAAAAAAGATAATGGTCTCTATGATAAATCCCTTCAGCATAGCCAAAAAGCAGTGGAGCTTGCTCCGGACTTGGGTGAATCTCATCGCGCTCTCGCTTCCAGTTATCGTGCCTCGGGTAAGTTTGAAGAGGCTAAGAAGGAAGCAGAAAAAGCAATAGAGCTTAACCCAAAAGATTCCGAGGCTTATTATGTACTCTGGACCCTAACTGGCGTGGATGTAAATAGTAAAAACATTAAAAAAGCCTTTGAGTTGAATCCGAATCTAAGCATAGCTCATAATGACCTTGGCTATATCTACTACACCAAGGGCAAGTATGAGAAAGCTGCTGAGCATCTAACGCGTGCGATTGAGATTACCCCTGATCTGATCCAAGCCCACACCAACCTTGGGCTTACCCTAGCGGCTCAGAAAAAGTTTGACGAAGCAGAGGAGGAATACCGGAAGGCAATTGAGATAAACTCTGATTATCTACTTGCACATTATAATCTAGGCGTTGCTTTTGGAAGCCAGGGCAAGTTTGACGAAGCCATTAGCGAATTTGAAAAGGCAATCCAAATCAACCCCGATTTCCCCGAGGCTTATATAACGCTCGCACTTGCTTATGAAAATAAAGGAGACAGAGAAAAAGCACTAGAGCAATATCAAAAGTTTGTTGACCTGGCATCAGCAAATAAATCAAGATATGAATAACTGGTCGCTGAAGCCGGCAATAGAATTAAGAAGCTCCAAAAAGAAGATAAGTAATCGAGAGGGATGAACCACCCTGCTAGGGTTCTAAGTTAGCGAACTAAAAGGCGCTATTAGGTCCTTCGATTCTATAAAGACTAGCCTCAGGTCAAAAGGAGGATGAGCATGAAAAGGCTGGCAAAAAACATACTGTTTCTTGCGATATTAATATCGGCTGTGTCAATAAGCCTCTTAAGCTGTGGAGGAGGGGGTGGGGGTAATGGTCAATCCAGCGAATCGGGCACAATAAACGGAAGAGTATCGGATGTTATGATGACAATGGCTCCGATGCAAGAAAGGTCATACATGTTAGCTTTGCTTCAGGAAATTATTAGCTTATCAAAAAAAGCCAATGCCCAGGCTTCAGGCGTTTCTGGAATCACTGTTTCAGCCATCCTGAATGGAAATACCGTTGATACCGATACCACTGATGCAGAGGGTAATTTCACATTGACTGCTTTCGGCAATGTGACTCTGGTTTTCGTTACAGATGAATTTACAATTTCTATAGATATTTCCATACCGGAAGGTACTGTGGTTAATATAGTTGTCACTCTCCTACCAGATGAACCGGATCCGGACGATCGGGTCGAAGTTGAAGATTTGGAAATAGCGGGAACTGTACGTTGTGAAACCGGGGTTCTTAACATAAGTGACTTAGTCAATGATATTGTGATTGACGGAGGAGGGGAAGACGATTGTATAAGGGTTGAGGGAAGTTGTACTCTTAGTATGGGGTCTAATAACCTTACGCTTACCAATTGTGAGAGGTGTATTGATGCTAGAGGTACAGGCCAGGTAACAATTACATCAGTGGATGTTAGCTGTGATGCCAGTGAAGATGGTATTAGAAGCAGAGGAAATTCCGTTGTTACCTTAGATGCCGATGGTGATATTGACATTTCGGTTGGGGAAAATGGCATCAGAGCCGACGGTAACTCCGCTACCAGTTTGAGTGCTACTGGTGATATTAATGTTTCAGGGGATGAAAATGGGATTAGGGCTGAGGGCACGTCGAACGTCAATGTAAGTGCAGATGGTGAATGTTCAATATTTGGAGCTGAGAATCCTGTTCGACAAGACGGTGATCCGACAATCGAAATTGCGGATTGTTTTCTCGCAGGACAATGAGTCTAGAGATGATGATAGAATAAAGTTGAGCATAATTCTTGGAATGAGTGAGTGAACGCAATGTAGGTCAGAAAAATTATAGAAAATTGGAGCGGTAACGAAATGGCATTGGAATTATTATTTTCTTAGTTTTAAATATAAGTTACATATAAAATTCAAATAAGTTTAGTTTTGTGGGTTTTGAGTATGTCTTATGAAAAATTTTTCTTGACTTTTTTTTATTTTTATAATAGAAATAAGCTTTCTAGCAAATTCAAATTTGTTGAAGAAAGTGAATAGTATTTTATATTCTGATGCTATTGAGCTTTGTCTTACCATATTAAACTTATAAGGAGGATAGATTCATGATTCTTATGAGAAATAAGCTGTATAGGTTATCGATAATAATTATTGTTCTGTTGAGTTTCACCCCTATGTGTTTAATTTCTAAAAGCGTTGAGGGTGCTACACTCGCCTCGCAGATGATTTCATCAGACGGTAAAACATCGGCAAGGGGAATTGAAGAAGCAAAAGTTCGTAGAGCACTTGAGAATAAAATAGTAGCTGAAAAGCTAAAGAGCTACGGGCTTTCTAAAGAAGAAGTAATAACAAAAATGGAGAGAATGAGCGATGAACAGGTTCATCAGTTGGCTTCTCTTTCCGACCGAATACCGGCAGGCGCTGATGGTGGTGCAACAGCGGCAGTGATAATTCTGGTAGTTTTTGTAATGGTACTCTTGGTTCTTATAGTGTTGAGAAGGATCTGATCTTATCTCGAGGTCATGAGGTTTTCTCTCATGTGTAGGTTTAGGGGGGTCTTTAGGTCTGGTCTACTTTTGGTTGTCGTCTTGCTTATTGCAGGATGTTCTCAGAGACCTTCTATACATGGCAGTGTTCCTGCTTCGAATGAAGCTAAGGTTATAGAGAACGTCCCCTTTGTAAAACAGAAAGGTAAGTTTTGCGGACCTGCAGCTATGGCTTCAGTAATGAGATTCTATGGTCAAAATATAAGTCAGGAAGAAATCGCCAAAGAAGTGTATACTCCAAAACTAGGGGGAGCACTTATATCAGACATGGAATACTTTGCAAGGGAAATGGGGTATAAAGCAGAAACGAAAAACGGGGATTTAAAGGCGATAATCTCTATTATCAATGAGGGTATACCTACTATATTGATCGTTGACCTTGGAAAGTGGGTTGTAAGTGTTCCCCATTACTATGTGGTGTATGGTTATAACAAGAGTAGCAGCACGTTCCTACTGCACAGCGGATTCAAAGGGGATCAAGAAATGAGTTTTTCTGAATTAGATAAAGAGTGGGAAAAAATGAATAGGCTTATGCTTGTAGTTAGAAAGTGAAAAAATATACAATAAATTTTGTCTTTTTTCTTCTTTTTTCCTGTCTGCTTTCTGGATGTAGTTACTTTCCAAAGCTAGTACTCCTACAGGACCCCTTAACCGCCGAGGAGCATAACAACCTGGGCGTGGCTTATGAAAAAGAGGGAAAATATGAACTAGCCCTGAGGGAGTATAAGAAAGCGTTGGATAAAAAACCCAACTTGACTACTTCTATTGTAAATATGGGAAATGTTTACTCTAAACAGGGAAAGTACAAACAGGCGGAGAAAAGTTATTTGAATGCGCTCAAGAAAGACGAAAAGAATATTGAGGCCGCCAATAACCTGGCATCTCTTTATATTGCGCTTAATAAAAACTACGAGAAGGGCTTAGAATATTTAACTAAGGCTACTAGTTCTCATGATCAAATACCTGCCTATGCCCTTGATACTCTCGGGGTTTTGTACCATAGACTAGGCAACGAACTCAAAGCAAAAGAAATGCTCCTAAAAGCCTGCGAGAGTGTAGATGATGATAGAGCTCTCTTTGAGGAAATAGAGGTTCACCTCAGGGAATTGGGTGAGGATGGGTGCAAAAATAAGTCTATTCAGCAACCAGTTTCTCTCGATAAATCATGAATTAATTTTTTCTTCCTTAAAAGGGAATAATTACCAAGTCATAAATAACCTGGTGATAAATGCACAACAGGCAATGTCTGAAGGTGGATTAATAAAGATCAAGGCCGAGAACCGATTAATTCGATAACTATTTAATTGTAATAATCAAGATTTATTCTATCGGACAATGTCAGCACGATTTTCACCCTTTGTCAAAATTCTCAAGGCTGCCAATCCTAGCGCTTCGATACCTCAGAGCAAAGCGAAGCAATAAACTCCGCGAAGCAATCTGACACCGCTGTCATTCCGAACGTATGTGAGGAATCTTAAACGCCGTAAAGATTTCTCCCTGCGGTCGAAATGACAGGAGGGTCGGTCAAAACGACAGTCTCATTTGTCATTCCGAACCCTGTCCCGAATCCTTCGGCGGAGTTTACACTGAGCACTTCGATTCTCTCGGTACAGGCTAATCTTGTTGATTTCGAGATGATAAGAGTAACGGTCGAATGACAGTTATTTAATAGGAATTACTAAATTGGGTAAGATTTACTCTACCTTGTCTGTTTGGTCGGTCAAATTCAAATTGTAGAATTTTAATCTCCCTTTGTTAATTACTCTTTTGCTCCGCAAATTTATCCGCGAGTTCTACGGCTTCTTCAACCATTTCCCTCAGCAAATCCAGTCCTCCCTGCCAGAAGTTGGGATCGGTAATATCAACGCCAACACGGGCTAGGAGTTTCTCCGGTGCATCCGAACCGCCTGATGAAAGCAGCTCGATATAACGGGAAACAAAGGCATCGCCTTCTTTTAGATATTTGTTATATAGGGCAAGCACCAGAAGCTCTCCGAAGGAATAGGCATAACAGTAAAAAGGCGAATGTATGAAGTGTGGAATATACATCCACCACCATCCGTAGTCCTCCGTCAACTTCACAGAGCTGCCGAACATGGGTTCATTGGCTTCAATCCAGAGTTCATTTATTCTCTTGGGCGTGAGTTCGCCTTCAGTTATTCGTGCCTGATGAAGCTTTTCTTCAAATCGGGTAAGTACGACTTGACGAAACACGGTTGCAAAAATATCTTCCAGTTTGCTGCAAAGAAGCGAAAGCCGAGATTTCGGGTCTTTTTCAGATTCTTTTAGTTTATGGAATACAAGAATTTCACCGAACACACTCGCGGTCTCTGCAGTGGTAAGCGGTGTGTGGCACTGGAAATACCCCTGCTTTCTCGACAGGTACTGATGGATTCCATGGCCGAGTTCGTGCGCCAGCGTCATAACGTCGCGCAGTTTCCCGGTGTAGTTTATGAATACATAGGGATGAACACTCGGGACGGTGCTATGACTAAATGCGCCCCCTCGTTTTCCCTTTCTCACTTCTGCATCAACCCAATCCTTTTCAAAAAACTCTTCTGCAATCTCGGACATCCGGGGCGAAAAGTATCGAAAGGCTTCTAGAATGATTTCTTTGCCTTCTTTGTAGCTGATCGTGTTCTTTTCGGAAAAAATAGGTGCGTAGCGGTCATAGTCGCGGAATCTTTTTATACCAAGGAGCCTCTTTTTTAGGTTGTAATATTTCTCCACCATGTGATAGTTTTTTTCGCACGAGGTCATCAGAGTGTCTACAGTTACTTTATTAATTTCATTATCTAGATGACGCGATGCCATGGGATACGGGAAAGATCGAAGGCGATCATTTGTAGAATGATCTTGAACGAGTATGTTGAAGATATAGTTAAGAACGTGGGCGTTATCCTTAAGTCCTTTTGTAAGTCCCTCTGCCGCGGCCTTCCGCTTATTTCTGTCTGGATCATAGAGAAGGGCGAGCGTTTCAGTTTCGGTAAGGTGTTTTATCTTGCCGTCTAATTTGACTTTGAATCTAATGTTATTTATTACCTCGTCAAAAAGGCGGCTAAACGCGCGGGAGCCCGTATTTGCCTTTTCATCAAGTATTTTTTCTTCAGGCTCGCTTAATCTATGGGGCTTATATCGTCTTTCGTGTTCAAGGAAGTGGCGGTAAAGTGAAACTGTTTGATCCTCAAGCACGCGATTTGCCATATCATCAGGCAGAGCAATCCACTCAAGCTCAAAAAACATGAGGTGTTTTCTAATTTGAGTTGCCTTTTCCTGAACTTCTTGAAGAAAAGCCCCGTGTTTTGGATTGCTAGTGTCTGCGGCAAATACGAGATAAGCATAAGAGAGTAATTTCCCTATCTGCTCGCTAATTGATTCAAGTTCCTGTACTGCTTCAATAAGAAGAGCGGGAGTAATCTCTTCTGAATTTATCTTTCCTCTGTATTTTTCTTCAAAGTACTTTGCTCTTCCGGATGCGTCTTGGGTATCTCTTTCAATTTGCGGATCATCGAGGTTTATATACAAATCCGAGAGATTCCATGTGACTCCCTCTGAGCCAACTGGAACGGTTTCTGCTACTTCAGCCATAGTGGTTTCTCCTTTGCCAGGTTATTGTTTATTGGATTAATAGATGAATATTTAAAGCCGGAAAATACTAATTCACTGTTTTACATTGAACTGTTCATAATAAAATCCAAAACCTCTTTTGCATGTCCTGCGGGGTTTATTTTTCGGTATATATTAGCCACCTTCCCAGAAGGATCAATGATAATAGAATCTCTTGAAGCATACCCACTGGAAACTTTTACATCGTATTGCGACATTATGTTATGTTCTTATCTCTAAAATCACAGTGGCTCTCTTTTGTATCAGCGCTTATGCCATAAACCTGAGCGCCATTCTTTAAAAATTCCTCATAGAGTTCCGTGAATTCCTTGGCTTCAATAGTGCATCCCGGAGTGTCGTCTTTTGGGTAGAAATAGAGCACCACCCATTTTCCTTTTAGATTTTTTAAGTCAACGAGTCTATTCTCATGGTCTTTTGCTTTGAATTCAGGTGCAATCTCACCTACTTTAACCTCTGCTTTAGAGATTAAGATAAAATAAAAGAGAATAAAAACTGATAAGCCAAGTAATCCGAATACTTTTCTCATAATTATCTCCCAGTCTAAGACGAACCCTCTATTTTTTCCAGTTCCTCTTTAGCTACTTTATTTACCAATGCACCGTCGGCTTTTCCTTTCATGCGAGGCATGAGTATTTTCATCACTTTTCCCAATTCTTTGATGGTTTTTGCTTCGGCTTCTTGAATGGCTTTTCTCACTTCTTCTCTAACTTCCTCATCCGTCATCTGCTTGGGCATGTACTTTATAAGAACGTCAAGCTCGACTTTTTCTTTATCCGCTAAATCCTGTCTTTGTCCCTTCATATACCCCTCTATTGATTCTTTCCGTTTTTTAATTTCACTCCCTATAACCTCGATAACCTCTTCGTTGGTTAACTCACCTTTGTTTTTCTCTATTTCTTTATTCCTTATCGCAGACTGAAGCATGCGAAGAACGGAAAGTTCCACAGCGTTTTTGTTTCTGAGCGCGTTCTTTAAGTCCTCGGGTATTTTGTTTCTAAGACTCATTTTTCAAAGCCCTATTATTTTCATGATGCATGTGGTTCCCTGAAAACCCCATTCTTTACCCCGTGAGACAATTTCATATCTCATGGGGTGAATAGCTACTATAGATCCCACCGCGCATCAAATACCTCTAAAAAATTACCATAAAGTGTGGCTGGAATAAAATCTCGGTCCGAGTTGGAAAGGATAGACGTGGGTGGCTTTCCAGTCCTGTCTTGGTAGACGAAATTGTAAAACCTCGCATATCATTGGACGAACGGCCACTCCCCCCTACTTATTAACGTACAAAAGGTCAGGTAATGTGATACCAATGGTAAAATCGAAGAGGTGTAATCATGACATTTACGAAAGAACTCTGGCGAGAGATAATCCCAATTTATAAATCAATAATTTCTCATCCCTTTATTAAAGGACTTACCGATGGCTCGCTAAGAGAAGAATCCTTTAAATTCTACGTTATTCAGGACGCCCTTTACCTTCGAGAATTCGCAAGGTCTCTTAGCATTGCTGCGGCTAAAGCTCCGGAAGACGATTGGATAATAATGTTTAATGAACATTCTGCCGGAGCACTTAAGGTAGAACGTGCCCTCCATGACAGCTTCTTTCGCGATTTTCGTATGAGAAAAAAGGATGTAGCGACCACTCCTCTTGCGCCGACGAATCTCGCTTATACAACCTACCTCCTTTCCGTAGCGTATTCTTCTCCGTTTCACGAGGTTGTCGGAGCTCTTCTTCCCTGCTATTGGATATACTGGGAGGTAGGGAAAGCATTGATTTCTAAGGGTTCTACAAACTCGCTTTATCAAAGATGGATTGATACCTATGGAGGAGAAGAGTTCGCAGGAATTGTTAGAGCGGTCCTTGGCCTTACAAACAGAGTCACAAAGGGTTTAAGAGAGAACGAAAAAGAAGCAGTGAAAAAGCACTTTGTTGCCACAAGCCGTTACGAGTGGATGTTCTGGGATATGGGATTTAGATGTGAGAGATGGCCAGTGGGAAAGTGATAGGGGTTATTGAGTAGAGCCCCTATTATGTTTGATGAAATCTTTAACTAATTTCACAAGTGCTTTACTCGAAAAGGGTTTTGGTAAGAACCTGTTTCCTGTTGACTCTATGAATTCATTTATATTTCCTGATACGAATATTATCCTCTTTGCCTGTTCTTGATTTAGCGTCATTACTTTCAGATAAAGCTGGTCTCCCTTCATTTTAGGCATTTCAAAGTCAGAGATTATTGCATCGTAGCGATTATTTTTTATTCTTTCCAGACCCTCTGCTCCGTCTCTTGCAATCTCTACCTGAAATCCCTCTCTCTCTAAAAGGTCTTTCTCTAGGACTGATATTGACTCGTCATCTTCTACAATGAGGATTTTCTTTTTGTGCAATTATTCTCTTTCTCCAAATCGTAACTGTATAATCCGGATAATTTATACCTTCTCATATTTGTTAATTCATCTATGCAGAAGATATCTGTTTAAGGTGTACAACGGATTTATTTGCACTCCTTAGTTCCCCTCTTCAATGACAATATAGTAATACTTAGGACAAAGCAATTTAAACTAGACCTAAGGCTGGATTTTGCCTATGTCTTTAGTTATAAGAATACCCAAGCACTAAGCCTTTTATCGGATTACTTATTGTTGGGAAAAATGTTGTGATCTTCCTGATTTTATCTGAAATATCTTTTTGTCGTCTTTTCGGAGGACTTCTTTTGTGGTAGTTGCTGTTACAAAGACCTGTCCTGTAAATCCTTCCAGAAGCCGGAATAGGAAGTTCCTTCTCCTCTCATCGAGTTCGCTTGTTATGTCGTCTAAAAGTAGGATGGGATTTCTTCCAAGGATGTTCCTGGTAAGTTTTATTTCAGAGGTTTTAAGGGATAGTGCAAGCGTTTTTGCTTCACCCTGAGAAGCCAAAACCGATGCGTCTTTTCCGTTTATACTAAATTCTATAAGATCCCTGTGAGGACCAACTGAGGTGTGTCCCCTGATTTTATCCTGTTTAAACCTTGACCTCAACTCTTTTCTCAATTCCTCTTCAAAATTACTGTCCAATTTGAAAGAGGGTTTATACTGGATTTTAACATCGGGTTTTTGTCCGGAGATGAATCCGTAGATTTTTTCTGCCTCGCGCTCGAGCTTCTCGATTATTCTAATTCTTCTCTTTATTATCCTTCCCCCTAGTTCTCCTATCTTTTCATCCCACACATCAAGCGTCTCTCCGGGGTCTTCTTTTTGCATCATGAGAGCGTTTCTCTGCATGACGGCCCGGAAGTACGATTTTAGGTCTTTAAGATGGGCTGGGTCAAAGTTGAATATGAGACTATCAAGGTACCTTCTTCTATCCTGCGGGGTTCCTTTTACCAATTCTAAGTCTGATGGAAGGAAAGCAACAACGTTAAACTTGCCTAAAACCCTGCTCATATTGTATATGATTTTCCCATTGAGCTTTACGGTTTTTCCACCCTTCGTGAGTATTATATGTACTTCATTAAGACCTGAATCGGAATCGATCTCACCTTTTAATCTGGCTTCATTTTCTCCCAGAAAGATAAGTTTTTCCATGCTGACCTGTTTGAAGGGTCTGAACGTGAGTATAAAGTGTATTGCCTCGAGTAAATTGGTTTTGCCCTGGGCATTATCTCCAAATATAAGATTAAACCTTTCATGAAACGTTAGGGTATCGGTTTTGTAATTTCTAAAGTTTCTTAGAGTGATTGATCTGAGTATCACGGAACTGGTGCTTATAAGATTTATAGTATTCCGCGATACAACCCATTTATTTCCATTTCTCGCGAACTGCGCTCGAAATAATTCACCTTCTTTGTCATCATAAGGCCCCCGCCGGCTTAACTGTGATAGCGAGCATGGTAAAAAATCTCAAACGGGTTGCTTCACAGAGTTTATACTTAGCACTTCGATTCTCTCAGTGCAGGCTCCGCGAATGTGCTCGCAATGACGATTTAAGGGAAGTTACGCGGCTAACTATGAAACAAATTATAAATAAAATAATATGGTTGTTCAATTTGGTATCTGGGGGTAGGAATTCATCCATGAGATATGAAATTATTTCACGGGGTAAAGAGGGTGACTTTTCAGGGCAATATTAATCTTTCTTGACCTTGATCGGTTTGATACGGTAGTATTTTGTATCAGGGGTTGAAACGATGTTATCCCTTAAAATTTACGAAATTTCGGTGAAGGATGCCGGTAAGGGTTTTGCAAGAGTTGACCCAAAGGATATGCGTGCGCTTGGTGTGAATCCCTGGGACATGATCGAAATTGGAGGAAAAAGAAAAACCGTTGTCAGGGTTATGCAGTTAGAAAAATCTCTTCAGGGGAAATCCATAGTACAGGTTGATGGAATTACGAGAGAAAACGCAAGAGTAGGGATTGATGATCGTGTTTTTGTGAAGAAAGTTGGGACTGAATCTGCAATAAAGGTCGTGCTTGCACCATTTAACAGCGAGCTGCTTTTTAATGGAGACGATGGTAAGTTTCTGCTGAGCCGTCTTGACGGAATTCCTTTGACGGTTGGTGATAGAGTAAGGGTTACTCTTCCTGGGTCAAGAAACGAGGATTTTCAGGTGCTGGGGACTATTCCTGCTCAGTCAGTTGTAGTTCGGCCTACGACCAAGATAGAACTCAGAAAAAAACAAAAGAACAAATTAGACGCTTCAAGGGTAACATATGAGGATATTGGCGGTTTAAGAGAACAAATCAACAAGGTGAGAGAGACCGTAGAGCTTCCTCTCAGATACCCTCAGGTATTTGAAAGACTGGGAATAGCACCTCCCAGGGGAGTTCTCCTTGTTGGACCTCCTGGGAGCGGAAAGACCCTTCTTGCAAAGGCTATAGCACATGAGACAAACGCTAATTTCCAGTTGGTAAACGGCCCTGAGATCATACACAAATTCTACGGAGAGAGCGAAGCAAGGCTAAGAGATATTTTTGAAGTCGCTACTAGAAACCAACCATCCATTATTTTCATGGATGAACTTGATGCAATCGCACCCAAGAGAGATAAGGTTACCGGAGATGTGGAGAAAAGGGTTGTGGCACAGCTTCTTGCCCTTATGGATGGGCTAAAGGATAGAGGAAGAGTAATAGTAATTGCCGCTACGAATCTTCCAAACATGATTGATCCGGCTTTAAGAAGACCTGGCAGGTTTGACAGAGAAGTGAGTTTGGATGTGCCGGATAGAAACGGCAGGCTCGAGATTCTTGAGGTACATACGCGTGGAATGCCCCTTGCAAAAGACTTAGACTTGGAACGCCTCGCTGATCTTACACATGGCTTTGTGGGTGCGGACATTGAAAACCTGTGTCGGGAGGCCGCAATGAAGGCTCTTAGAAATTTGCTTCCTGACATTGATTTTGAAGACGGATCCCTTCCCTATGAAAACCTTATGACACTGAGTGTGAGCATGCAGGACTTCATGGATGCTCTAAGAGGTGTTGAGCCTTCTGCAATAAGAGAGATATTTGTTGAGATACCTAAAGTTACATGGAATGATGTGGGTGGTCTTGATGAAATAAAGCAAAAGCTCACGGAAGCCGTAATTTGGCCTCTAAAGTACAAGGAATTATTTGAAGCAACTGGGACAAAAGCTCCAAAGGGAATACTTCTTTATGGACCGACAGGAACGGGTAAAACCCTACTTGCAAAAGCGCTGGCAAATCAAAGCGGTGTAAATTTCATTTCAATAAAAGGGGCGGAGCTTCTTTCAAAGTACGTAGGCGAATCTGAAAATGCAGTGAGAGAGGTGTTTAAGAAAGCAAAGCAGGTTGCTCCGTGTACGGTGTTTTTTGATGAAATTGATGCGCTTGCTCCCTGCCGCGCTAAGGCTGAGGGTAATCGCGTTTCGGAAAGGGTTGTAAGCCAGTTGCTAACCGAGATGGACGGAATAGAAGAATTAAGAGGCGTTGTTGTTCTTGCCGCCACGAATCGGGTTGATATGTTAGACCCTGCGCTCTTAAGGTCGGGGAGATTTGATCTTTTCCTCAATATCCCACTTCCAGATGAAGATGCACTACTACAAATCTTAAAGATTCACACCCGTGAGAAACCGCTTTCAAGGGATGTAAATTTAAGAGAGATGGCAGGCAGGATTAAGGATTTTTCTGGAGCCGATGTTGAGCTAATGTGCCATAGAGCTTCGATTATTGCAATAAAGGAGCATCTTAAGCGGGGAAAGGGCGTGTTGAGAATTAGGCAGAGCCATTTTGAAGAGGCTTTAAAGGAGATTGCAGAAAGAATAAAAGGGTCTTTTTGCACTGCGGATGCTGAAAAGGGGAGGTTTGTTGGAGCCCAGTAATTTTACCATCCTCTATGTATTTTCCTTTTTTTTTGGCTCAGTCATAGGAAGTTTTCTCAACGTATGTATTTACAGGTTGCCAAGGGAAGAATCAATAGTTTTTCCTCCATCTAATTGCACCTCGTGTAATAATCCGATCAGGTTTTACGATAACATCCCGATAATTAGTTATCTCTTTCTTCGTGGAAAGTGCAGAAGCTGTGGTGAAAGAATTTCTCCGGTTTATTTGATTGTCGAGGTTCTCTCGGGTTTAATCTCCGCCCTTTTAGTCTGGAGATTTGGTTTTAGTCTGACAACATTATTTTATTTCGCTTTTCTCTCCGCACTTGTCGTTATAACTTTTATTGATTTAGAGCATATGATTATCCCCAATGTAATAACCTTTCCCGGCATAGGGGTTGGGATTATTTACGCTGTTTTGAAAACCGATTGGAACACTGCTCATTTGCTCTTCGGGTCTTCTCGTTTTAATCTGGAGAGTATTCTCAGGATATTGAATGAAGTGCCGATTATAGACTCGATTTTTGGGATAATACTCGGAGGAGGGGTCCTGTTTCTTATAGGCTTTCTATATGAAGTTATAAGAAAAAGAGAGGGCATGGGAATGGGCGATGTAAAATTGCTTGCAATGATCGGAGCTTTTCTCGGCTGGAAAGGGGTGATCTTTGTAACTTTTATAAGCTCTCTAATTGGAACTGTTGTCGGCATATCAATAATTCTCTACAAAAGAGGCGATCTGAAATATGCCATCCCATATGGTCCCTTTCTCTCGCTCGCCGCAGCTTTATACTGCTATACAGGCGGTTTTAGTTTCAGGTTTTAGTTGCCAGATTCTCTTGAAGAGCATTACAATTAACCTGAGTAGAGGCAATTCGTGAAAATGCGGTTAGCAGTAGGTCATTTCAGAGAGCCTAATTGCATCTACTTATTTCAGGAATTAATACATGCGTCAGATTGGGCTTAGGGTTGAAATACTTTTTAATATTCTTTTCCTCACTGCAGTTGCCATGTTCCTCATAGGTATTATTGCTTTTAAGGTTACAGAGAGATTTGCTCTCCAAGGGAAGATAGAAGGAGTAGAGTCCATAATCGCCGCTTTTGATTCTCTATACGCTAAGGAGGGCAATCTTGAGGGCGGAATTAACTTTTTAAAGGATGTCCTTGAGCCCGGGGCATGGGGCGTGGTTGCGGACGATCAAAAAAGAAGCGTTTTTCATACGGATTCAGGTCAGACTCCGGTAAGTATAACCGACCCGCTCGTTATTGAGGTTATGAAAACCGGAAGACAAACGGTTGATGTAGAGGGGATTAATTTACCGCCTTTTTCCTTCTATAAAGGATTCAAGATAGTTTCACCCCTAAAAAAAGGAGGAATACGAAAAGGTGTTATTCTCATCTATCAGCCTCTTACGTCCTTAGAAGAAAACCTGGTTTTAGGCCGTAGATTGATTGCAATTTCAATTATCTTGGATTTAATTGTGATTGCATTTTTTGGATTTTACATACTTTCAAGAAGGGTTGTAAGACCGGTTCACAAGCTCATAAAAACGACGGAGGAAATAGCAAGGGGTAAATTCCCTTCCGAGAAGGATTTGGGAGGAGTAAAAGAAGTAAATCAGCTATATGAGGCTCTGAAGAAGATGTATGATGAAATTGAAGCGAGTAAGTTGAAACTCAAGGAAAATTTAGAAGCGATTGAAGAATCAAACCGTGCCCTTCTTAGAGCTCAGAGAGAACTCGTCGCTTCAGAGAAGCTTGCCTCTCTTGGGAAACTCGCCGCCGGTGTTGCACATGAGATAGGAAATCCACTGAGCGCAATTAGTGGTTATGTCGAAGTGCTAAAAAAGGGTTATATATTCGATGACGAAAAGAAAACCGAGTTTCTTACGAATATCCAAAGAGAAGTAGAAAGAATGGATAGAATCATTCGCACCCTCCTTGATTATTCACGTCCCAAGGACTTAGAATTGAAAAAAGTAGAAGTAAACGATCTCATAGGACGTGTCGTTGATATAATAAAAACTCAGGGAATATTAAAAAATATTGAGCTTAAGTCAGAGCTTTTTAATGGACTTATGCATATTGAGGCAGACCCTCATCAACTCTCTCAGGTTATTATAAACTTAATCTTAAACGCTAAGGATGCCGTTTCTAAAGATGGAGTGATTACAGTATCCACATCTCGGACTCTCAACGGAGGAGTTGAAATTACAGTAAAGGACAACGGCACCGGCATTCCGAAAGAGGTAATGGATAAAATATTTGATCCGTTTTTTACTACAAAAGAGCCTGGAAAGGGAACCGGGCTTGGCCTCTCGGTATCCCAGAGGATAGTTCAGACTTTTAATGGGAATATATCTGTTGAAAGCGAGCCGGGAAAGGGAACGATTTTTAAAATAGTATTTCCCGTGGATGAGGCGCGTAGACATGGCGAAGGTTTTAGTAATTGACGACGAAATAGGGGTTAGAGAATCGCTTTCTCTGATTCTGAGGATGGAAGGATACGATGTCGTGTGTGGGGAAAGCGCGTCCTCAGGGATTAGACTGATTGATGATGGCGGCAATTACGATTTTATAATCTGCGACATAAGGATGCCGGGCATGGATGGGATACAATTTCTAAGAGAGATTCAAAACCGTGATTTGAGCTCTATTGTGATTATGATTTCGGCCTATGGAACAGTTGAGACTTCGATTGAAGCAATAAAAAGTGGCGCTGATGATTATATAAACAAACCGATTAACTCTGAAGAGCTTGTTCTCAGGATGCGCATGGCTGAGGAGAGAAAAAGGCTAAGAAAAGAAAATCTTTATCTCCATAAAGAACTGGGGAAGCAGAAGGGGTTTGAAGCAATAGTTTTTGTGAGTGAGAAGGTCAAGGAGGTCGTAAATTTTGCAAAAAAGATCTCAGAATATAAGACTACAGTTCTTATAACCGGAGAAAGCGGGACTGGCAAGGAGCTCATAGCTCGTGCAATCCACACAAGTAGTCCCAGAAAAAATAAACCTTACGTTGCTGTAAATTGTGCCGCTATTCCTGAATCGCTTCTTGAAAGCGAGCTTTTTGGGTATGTAAAGGGTGCATTTAGCGGCGCGAGTAATACGAAAAGAGGACTATTTGAAGAAGCTCATGGCGGAACCTTGTTTCTGGATGAGATTGGGGAATTCCCAAATCATCTTCAGTCAAAGCTGTTGCGCGTACTTCAGGAGGCAGAGATTAGACGACTGGGAGATACAAAAACGATAAAGGTAGATGTGAGAATCATTGCGGCAACATCTCGTGATCTTGCCCAGGATGTAATACAGGGGACCTTTAGAGAAGATTTGTTTTATCGTTTAAACATCCTTCCAGTTCACATTCCACCGCTCAGGGAAAGGAAAGAGGATATACTAGTTCTGGTCGAGCATTTTATAGAGAAATACAACGAGAAATTAGGTTGTTACATAAAAGGGGTGAGTCCAGGTGTAATGTCTGAACTCCACGAGTATCCGTGGCGTGGCAACGTAAGAGAACTTGAGAACGTAATAGAAAGGGCAATGATTCTAACCGATTCGGATTTGATCCATAGAATTGATTTAGGATTGAGAGGAAACGATCAGGAAAGTGCGTCTGATTCGCTTTCACTCAATGAGGCATGGCAGAGGCTTGAAAAAGCATACATTGAAAAAGCCCTTTCCCAAACGGGCGGAAACCGCACTCAGGCTGCCAAGCTTCTTGGTCTTAGCCGCCGAGCATTGCTATATAAGCTCAAGCAGTATGGGTATTCGGAGGAAGAGGATTAGAGTTAATTAACATCTGTTTAGGGCAGGCTCGGTGACCTGCCCCTACAAAGACCTTTTACATTTATAGCGATAGCAATCAGCCGGAATTGATATTAAACCACACAGCTTATAAAAGTAAAAGCATAGGCTGCAAACCCATTTGAATTTGAAGATAGTTTTAAAAGATGTGAGCCGAACTCTTTGTTTTTTATAAGGTTATACATTTTAGGTTGGCTTACAACAATGTAACTTTTTCGTTCTGAGTCAAACTCTACATCATTCCCTGCATCCTCTCGATCTAAGTATTTTTCATCCTGTATCACAAACACCTTAAAGTCCTTCTCTCCTTCGGGGTTAATTACCAGGTTTACTTCAGAAGAGCTGTACTTTAAATAGATAAGGGCCATATCATCTGAATCATCCAGAGCAGGCTTCATGTATTCAGGAGTGCTAAACCATTTTCCTTCAACATAGATCGTATCGCTTTGGGTGATTTCCGGTTTTTGATAGTTCTGTACCCCATCCTTTTTCTGTTCTTCAGGATTTCCAAGTTTTCCTCGACTATAACCACAATACAACTCCGGACTTACGCGGTAGCAGAAAATTCCAGGAATATCAGTATCCCTTACTGGTTTCATTGGGTCAGGAAATTCGAGGTCTGGGTTGATTTCCCTAAGAAGTAACTGGATTGCAAGTTCAGTATCAATGTAGCTTCCTTCGCCAAAATGAGCGTAGCGTATATAACCATTTTTATCGGCCAAATATTTTGCGGGCCAGTAGCGATTGGCAAATACATACCAGATTTTATATTCATTATCCATAACCACAGGATATTCAATTCCAAATTCCTCTATCCCTCTTTTTACGTTTCCTTCGGTCCTGGAAAAGAAAAACTCAGGTGCGTGCACGCCTATGATTACCAGACCTTTATCATAGTATCTCCTATGCCATTCTTTGAGGTAAGGAAGCGTCCTTATGCAATTTACGCAGGTATAATCCCAGAAATCAACGAGGATGACTTTTCCTCTAAGTTCTCTTATGCTAATTTCCTCTGAATTAATCCACTTTCCGCCAATAAAATCGGGCATATGGACTTTTCCTTTTTCCACGAACATAGAGTTTGCTCCTCAGTGGGTTTTTAAAAACTCTTTTGTTTATTTTAACTTGTCGCACGCGTTTTTGTCTAATTGAGATTAGGAAAAAAAGTTTTTAGAATACTTTTGTTCATATCATTTTCATTATAAAATAGGCCATATTTGGTGTAGTGTGGTTATTAGGTAAGGAACGCATATATGCGTTCCTTACAAATTTAGAAAATAAATTTGTGAGAGGTAATTAACCGGATAGCCTATCGTTCATGCTTTGGGGGACGTCCTTTTGTAGAGACATGCCATGGAATGTCTCTATTACATCGAATCTCAATTAAAATTGAGTTAATTTGTCAGGTAGATTATTAGTTTAGAGATGAAAAGGATTCAAAGTGATTTCGGATTTATAGTAAGTCTAACTTCAGTTTTAGCGATATTTTGTATGCTGCCTTTTCACGGGATAACTCTGTCACAAGTTACTGATGATGAGAAAGAAGTCATTATTCTGGGCAAATGGACAGAAGATGAATTTGATAACATCATACGAGAGTCCTCTAAAATTGCCGATATCAGCGAGAGAATAGACTTTCTTTCCAAACAATTTTTAAATACGAACTATAAAGAATCAACATTAATAGGGAACATAAACACACCAGAAGTTTTTGTTGTGAATCTGGAAGGAATGGATTGTTTTACATATATTGATTATGTCGAGGCGATGAGACTTTCAGATTCTTATACCGATTTCAAAGAAAATCTAAAACGACTAAGATATCAATCCGCGAAGGTTGATTTTCTAACAAGGAATCACTTTTTTACCGATTGGCCAGTGTTTAATAAGGACCATGTTCGCGACGTTACAGGAGAAGTTGGTGGAACAAAGACCAAGACTGTAGAGAGGGTTCTTAATAAGAAAGAGGATGGGACATATTTTCTATCGGGAATTCCTGTTAAACAACGAAAAATTAATTATATTCCCTCTTCTAACATAAATGACGAAGTTATAAGACAATTGAAAACCGGCGATTATGTCGGAATATATTCGGAAATACAGGGTTTAGATGTTTCTCATAACGGAATCATAATTAAAAAAGGGGATAAAGTATTTCTAAGACACGCTTCTTCAAGAGAGAAAAATAGAAAAGTCGTGGACGAGGATTTTAAAAGCTATATTGCCAATAAACCTGGAATGGTTGTATTTAGACCTAACTAATTAACGAATCAAGAAGAAGTAGAGATGCCATTAATGGCGTCTCTACTTTAATGGATTATAGTGATTCCAGCTAGGATACGCGAATGAAGGTCTCTCACTCTTTTGGGCTTACAAGTGCGTAGCAAAAGTTGTTAAGGTATATTACATCTCAGTTGCCACCATGAGTAAAGAAAAAGCCGATACTGATCCAACCAAAAGGTTTTCTACAAGAGCAAAATACTACAACAAATACCGACCCGGTTATCCGAAAGAGATTATTGATTTGGTAAGAAGTGAGTGTGGATTAGCCCCAACTTCAATTATTGCGGATATCGGTTCAGGGACCGGCATTCTATCCGAAATGTTCTTAAAAAATGGAGATGTCGTATATGGCGTTGAGCCAAATAAGGAGATGAGAGAGGTTGCTGAAGACCTGCTAAAAGTATATTCAAATTTTAAAAGCATTGATGGAGTTGCAGAATCAACTTCTCTCGAAGACTGTAGCGTTGACCTCATAACCGTAGGACATGCTTTCCATTGGTTTGAGGTCAATAAATCAAAAGTGGAATTTTCGCGGATACTGAGACCAGAGGGCCGGGTTGTGCTTATATGGAATGACAGAAGAACCGACACCACTCCTTTTCTGAGGGCTTATGAAGATTTACTTCTCAACTTTGGAACGGACTACAAAGTAGCGAATCCTGCAAATTTCGATTACGGAGCTCTTACTGCTTTCTTTGGCAACAACGGTTTTCAGATAAAGTTATTAGAAAACTTTCAGGCTTTTGATTTTGAGGGTTTGAAAGGTAGGCTCCTCTCCTCCTCTTATGTCCCCATGGAAGGCCATCCGAATTATGAGGCAATGATGGATGAACTACAACTTATTTTTCTTGAATTTCAAAAAGATGGTAAAGTAATTTTTGAGTATGATACAAAGCTTTATTGGGGACGGCTTGAGTAATAAAAAGAAATCATAAAGTCGGAATTGGGAAAATATTTAGTGCCAAAGGAGACTACAGATGGCAATTACAGCTCCGGAACTTACTAAACTTCTTACCGAGACAAAAAAAGCGAGGGAATCCCTAGACAGGGTTTTAGACTTTGTTGACCTTATAAATAAACAATTAGATAATTTGCCTGCTGATGTGAGGACATCGGGCATTGAAATCAAAGACCAAGCTTCGGTAATTGAGGAACAGATTGAGCAAATTAGACAACACATAAACTCAGAGCTTAACAAAATCCCTGTTGATGCCGATGAGGTTAAGCAGGCCGCCCATCAGCTGTTGCTCTATCAGGGGAATATTTCGCAGGTGATTCATTGGGCAGAAGGTCAGAAAAGAAGTCACCAGCCAGATTCTTACTGGTGGCGTTATTGGCAGGCTGTATCTGATATTATAAAAGGACAGCAAGGGCAGCAGTAGTTTTTAGATGTAGAGACGACCCGACGGGTCGTCTCTACATCTCGTTGACTTCCCTAATCCTTAAACTCAGGCATTATCTCGCCAGCGAATCTTTCCATCATATCAAACATCTCTTCGTCATTTTTTGCCAGGAGGTCAACCACTAGATGAGATAATCCTATCTTTTTGAATTTTTGAATGTAGTTCGTTATTTCCTCAGCCGTGGCACAAAGTGAAAAAGGGGGTCTTCCTCCTCCAATCTCCATTCCGTGAGTTTCTTTTTCACCTTTTTTGAATATCTGAAGTCTGTTTCTTACTGAAAAGACGAAATTTTTTAATTCCCTTCTAGATTCTCTCGCGATACTTTTTAGATAGCTGAGTTTCGTTTCCATATCGTCTGGACTAAGCCAGGTTGGTTGCCATCCATCTCCTAAGTCAACTGCGCGCCTTAAGGCTTTTTCACTACTCCCTCCAATCCATATAGGCGGATAGGGTTTTTGATGGGGCTTGGGATAGAATTTGATATTGGAGAACTTGTAAAATTCTCCCTCAAACCTCGGCTCGTCCTTTTCCCAGAGTTCTTTAAAAATCTTTATGTATTCATCTGTCCTTTTTCCCCTTTCTTTAAACGGAACGCCAAGCGTTTCAAATTCCTCTCTCATCCATCCTGAACCAACACCGAGGATAACTCTTCCCTCCGAAAGCACATCCATAGTTGCGATCATCTTGGCTACGACGAGGGGATTGCGGTATGGAAGGATTATTACGCTCGTTCCTATTTTTATTTTATTCGTACGAGCCGCAATTGAAGTGAGAAGTACAAAAGGGTCATAAAAAACTTCACTAAATCTACCAACGTACTTATTTGGAACTACTACGTGATCGCTTGCCCAGATCGAATCGAAACCCACCTCCTCAGCCCTCTTTGCTATCTCTATGTTTACTTGGAATTTAAAGTCTCGAAGAATGGGTAATGCAATTCCGAATTTCATTTTTCTAATCCTCTTTAATGCAGAGTTTGATTTGAGCTTCTTGCTCTAAGATTAGTTTAATAGATTTTTCTGCCGGTAGTTATAATTAAACCAACAAACCGAACTAATATTTAGAGTAGCGTCCAACCGAGTGCTGAGTTGACAGTGTCTCTTATAACACCCAGTGCGGCGTTTATGGCTTGCTCTACTGCAAGAATACCCAGTCCTTCAACCGTTAATAGAACAGTCCGCGCCGAGTTCTTTTGAATTTCTAGATGAAGGCGAGCTTTTTCTTCCGTAATTTTGCCCATTAACTTCATCCTTTCAATCATGGCGATATTCTCAGCGATGCTCTTGAACTCCGTTTCCGCATAGTCCTCTATTTCGGGCCATTTTTCTGTCAGAACGCCTTTAGCTGCGCTCAGCATGTCTTGGGCTAATTTGGTTACGTCTATAGCCATAGCTTATCTCCTTACAAAATAAAGTCTTAAAAAACAAGCGGGCTAAAATATTAGACTCCTTGTCCCCGCTTTTTTGCAAGCTCAAATTTCAGGATAGCGGTGAAACTCGTACTAAAAGCCTTACGCAAAGGTTCAATTTCGTCCGGGCGTTGAAGCCTAGCTCATGAAGTTTCTCAAGGTTGTCTAGATTCTTTTGAATTAGATCGAGTTGCTCTAGAGTGATCTCATTCTTCTCTCTTGCTGCGGCCCGTACCCTGATGGCGCTAAGATCCACACGAACCTCATCGTAGAACCCCGTGTGCTTTGAGTATGCGGCTTCATCAGTTCCCACTTTCCGCTGAATATCTACCAAAAACCTTTCTACTTTTCTTTGCAACTCGGTAACTGACTTGTCGGTTACTTCGTCATAGTCGGCTACAAACTTGACACTGCAACCAGTGACTGCAAGGATTAACATCAACGTAACAAAATACGAAAATGAACGAGAAAACTGAGTGTCTATCTTTTTCATTTTCTCCTCCATACGGATTATTTGCCTCCAACTTCGAGCCTTTTAAATTTCAAAAAAGCTTTATCTCTGCCTCAAAGAATATACGCTATTACAATAGACCTTTAAATTTTCATACTCGATTGAGCGGTTTTTCCTCAGCATTAGGGTCGTTAAACCATTTCAGATATTCTGTCATTCCCTTCCGCCCGTTCTCTATTAACATTGCTACCTTGCTATCCGACAAGTCGAACTCTGTCGTCCTAACACCCCCGGCATCAATGAACACCGTGCGATGCCAGTCGTTCTTATGAATGTGAGTTTTATTCGCCATGTCCAGCATGAAACCTACGAGAGCCTTGGAATAATCAAGAATGTCATCAATTTTCAGGGGTGGACGACGCCAGCCCTCTTTCTCTGCCCTGATCTCGTCCTCTGTATCAACCCGAAATCCGAGCGTTTCCTTGTTGAATACATGGTTATCGTCGTACCTTGTATAGGTTGGAACCACAAATGCTTTCTTTCCCTGCTCGACGTATTTCTTATCGTCAAAGAGATCAATGGGATAATTCCAGGTAACACCGCCATCCACATTGACTTCCTCTACTCGAATTACAGACGCAAAGAAAAGGGGGATGCTCATAGAAATTCGCACGGCAAGCCATACCGGGACGTCCGGTGTATCATCTGCTGAGTATACCTGCGGCATCTGCATTGAGAGGTTTGTCCCGATAACATAAAGATCCATGTATTTACCAGGCACTGCCTTGGTCAAATCGTGAAGTTCACGGAAAGTTAGGTTCGTGCTGTATGTGAAGTTATAAATCAACTTCTTAATCCAATCGGCAAAGGTATCACCTTTATACCAGCCGTATTCTTTTAGAAAACGATTTGTATCTCTAATGACACCAAAGCTGTCATCCATAAACTTCCGGAAGCTTGTATGTCCCACTATATCCGGAATGTCTTTACTCTTAGCTCCAAGGGCCAACGGGGCTGCTGTTATAGCTCCGGCAGAGGTTCCACCCACTCGCTTTATGTCCTTGATAATTTTCTCTTTCTCCAAGATTTCGATGGCACCCGCATAAGCGATGCCTTTTACTCCGCCGCCTTCAAATATAAGATTGCGAAACTGTGACATGCCATCCTCCTTGAAAAGGAAATTTATAGTTCGGGAAGTGTATTTTCCTCAGGCCCTCCCCTATATAAACCTAACTCTGTCTCTTTAACTCTATTTTATCACTTTGCTTTTATGAAGGACAGTGGAATTAAAATAAGGATTCCTATAATTGTGTTCCCGGGACATCGCTAATATAATTTTTGAACTTATAGCCCTTCGACTGTGCTCAGGGCGAACGGTATCTAAACTAAGCCGTTCGTGGTGAGCCTGTCGAACCATGAACGGCGATTGTGAGATGGGTAATGCGGAATCAGAATTAATTTGCTCAAGCAAAGGTCGAACTGACTTAAAACAATGTGTCAAAACAAAATCGAAGCAAGTTACTTAACCTCAAAGAAAATCTTCCCCAGTGTTCCGTAGTCGGCTATGTATTTCCCCTGCTTTCCGGGAATCATCTTTCCCAGGACGCCAGTGATTAGTATTTGTCCGGGTTCTATCTTCCATCCCTGTTTCACAATTGCATTTACCAACCAGAGGGCAGTTTTCCATTGGTCTCCCAGCGCATCCGAACCCTTGCCTCGATTGACGATCTGTCCGTCTAAAATGAGGGTAACTGTAGTTTTGTTGAGGTCTATGTTGTTAAGAACTTTTTCCGGTCCTACGATAAATTGCGCGGCTGAGATATTTGATGTAATTATGTCTACTGCTTTAACCTTCTTCAAATCCTCAAAGCCGAGGTCAGGAAGCTCGATTACGGGAATGATTGATTGGATACTATCTTGAAGTTCAGAGACATCTTCAAGTGGTTGTGTTATGGGTTTTCCCACAATGAAACCGATTTCAGTTTCAATCATTAACACCTTGAACCCTGACTTCTCAATTACGGAATCATTCATATTCTTCCCGGAGGCAAAGAGGATACCCGCCACGGGAAACTGAACTCCAAACTTTTTCTGAGTCTCTTCTGATGTAAGCCCGGCTTTAAATCCCGCAATCCGGTCTTTTGCTAGTATTTTCTGAACATAGGCTTTCTGTATCTGATAGGCGGTCTCCACGTCCGGTTCCGGATAGCTTTCTGAAAGGATGGGGATGGGGAGATTCTTTTTGTGTGCCTTTAATAAGACTTCGGCTAATTCGGATATGTTTGCCCATATAGCCGAGGCGATAAAAGCAAAAAGTGTGAAACCTAAAAATAAAATTCTTTTTCTTATCAATGGATCATTACCTCGTTTTTTGGAATTATGTAAATTAAAGTGCAAATATATTTTACAATATCTCAATTACTCGAACATCTATTTGTGCTTCTGGATATTTCAGGAAATTCCAGAAGATTTCAATCCATATACGTTCTTTGAGATGGTATAATTCCATTACTCATTGATGGAGAAAGATAAAAATGAGCATACGTAACCCCAAAAAATTAAAAGAGGTTCTTTCAGAGCCCAGGCGACTTGCAAGGGCTTTCAGTAGACATACCTATGGGATGCTTTCCTGGGTGGATTTGTTTGGAGCAAAATTGAAATACATTCGCGACCTTGCAATGAAGCTTGTTGCTGCTCGAATAATCGCCGACAACGCAAAGCATGCAAAGCTCTTTTCAGATAGAGCTAAGGAACTGGGAGAAAAACCTGAATCCTATAAGCCTCCACAAATTGGGCAGAGGATTTACGACATTCTTGAAGAATATAATGACACCTTTGATGAGTTTGCTTATGCCTGGGGCTCTCTTATACATTTCTCTTCTTTGCTGGATTTGTACGGAAGCGTGGCCGATCCAAAGAGTAGAGTGATGATTGAAGAAGTTTATCGCGACGTTAAAGAACATCTAAGGCTTCTGGAGGAATACTTTGAGCTAAACGCAAACACTCCTGAGAGGAGAAAACGTGCGGAAGAGGTAAAAATGATCGCCGACAAAATCTACGCTGATAGAGAAGACGAGGAGATAAAATTGTATGCCTCGTAAGAGAATGCCCGGTTTTGAGGAGTTGCTAGAGCCACTTCCTCTTTATTCTCCAAAAAACTGGTACTATAAATCATATTCACTTTTTCTGAGAACCGCAGGGATGCTCTCCGAAGGAATAAGAATCAGTTATAAACATGGATTCGATTCCGGAATGATTATGAACTACATTTACCAGAATAAGCCTCATGGAAGCTTTTACATTGGGAAGGTTTTAGACAGAGTTTTTCTTAATCAGATTACGTGCAAAGCGTTCAGGGAGATCAAAGTAATCCAGAAGAATGCGATCAAAAGTTACTTGGAAGAGAGAAATGGAAAGCCCACTTTTATAGTTGACCTGGCTTCGGGGAAAGCTGACTACATTTACGATGCCCTGAGAGAAACAAACGCTAATGTAAATGTTCTGCTTTGTGATATTGATGAGAATGCACTTAAAGAAAGCAGAGCTATAGCTCAAAAGTTGAATCTGCTGAGCAAGGTTAGTTATGATATTGGAAATGCACTTGACCCAGAGGGTTTAAAAAATATTTATCCTAAGCCGGATCTTGTAATCGAAGTCGGTTTCTATGGGATTATACATGACGATGAATTAATACGGAGGCATTTTTTTGAGGTGAGAGACATACTTAATCCTGAGGCGATTCTGTTCAATGTCCAGACCTATAATCCGCAGATAGAATTAATTGCCAGGGTCCTTAAAAATCAAGAGGGAGAGCGTTGTGTATGGCATCTTCGTCCCGTGGACCTTGTAATAAGCTGGGCTGAGGAAGCGGGATTTAGGGAGCCAAAAGTCACTATTGACCCTTATGGGATTTATGCAGTGGTTATGATGAGAAATTAAATGTAGGGGCGACCCGGCTGGCGCCTCTGCTAGAATAGGGGTAACTTATCAGATGTAGGAGCGCCATTCCTTCGACTTCGCTCAGGACAGGCTTAGCGCGACTCGAGATCGCGGCTGGAAGCCGCTCCTACTCTTAGTCATAAAGCATGTCATTAGTGATTTTACAGTTAACTACAATACCAAAGGAGACACCAATTGAAAAAGGAAAGATTTGTTCTTGGATGGGAAGAAGAGGTTGAAAATTCGGAGTTCATGAAAAGTGTATTATCAAACAGGGTTAAATCAGTAATAGAAAGCCCGCACGGGATGTGGAATTATATGACTTACCGTGATGCGATAAAGATCCTGGGTTTGGATGCGCGAGAGATTTATAAAGAGGGCAGGGTTGATTTAGACCAAAAGACATGGGCTGATTTCGGCTGGATGACGTGCTACGTGGGTCCTCCTAAGAGCGCTATAGAGGAGATGAGGAAGCGGACAAAGGCATCTAATGTTAACCCCTATTCTCCGGATCTCATAAGCCCTCTTAGAGATGCTTGCGCCCGGATAAAGCTAAAGCGAGAAAGGAGTGGGGAGTTTGAGGTCGTAGGAACAGAGGGTGGACAGGCTGGAGTTTCATATGCACTTCAGACATTTATAAATCCCGGAGATGAAGTCATTATTACCGATCCCGGATATTTTCACTTTGAATCCGCAATCCTGATGGCAAGGGGAGTGCCTTTGAGGATTCCTCTAAATTCAAAAAACGGATATCGTTTGAATCCTGATGAGGTAAATGAACGCATTACACCGAGAACAAAGGCGATAATAGTCTGCGACCCTCTTAACCCTTTTGGCACTGTGCAGACGAAAGAAGAGTTAATCGCACTTGCCGAGATCGCAAGAAGGCACGGCGTTATCATAATTGACGATATTACGCATAACACTCAGCGGATTGATCCCGGTTCCGATCATTATCCTTTGAGTTCTCTCTGGAAAGAGACAAACGTGGACAATGTGGTTTCAACATTTAGCGTCTCTCATGGATATGGAATGGCCGGGGTTCGTATTGGATTTCTTGCGGGTCATGCCGAGCTTATGAGGGCTTGTTTGATAACCAAGATTTCTTTGACAAGGCTCAACACTAACCTTATTGCCCAATATGGAGCTTTAGCTGCGTTAATGGATGAGGATTATGTTAGGAAATCGGAAGAAATAATAAGACGCAACTATGCCCCTATAAAAGAAACGGTCAGACGTGCGAAAGGTGTTTCCATTCCTGTTGAACCTAAATACGGGTTCTCTATGGTTATAGATGTTTCTGGTACGGGTGTGACGGCTCAGGAGCTAACTGTTGCTCTTTTTAAAAATCGAGTGGCTGTGTATCCAGGAGATGGGTTGGGGAATGTTGGAGCAACCGACTATATTCGATTAAACATTTCCCGTCCCGACCTCTGGGCTTTCAAACATTTTCGGAAAGTACTACCGTTGGCAATGGAAGAGGCAAAATCAGGTATTTATCGTGATGGCGTTATCAAGTTTTTTGAAGAAAGGAAGACAGAGCGGGCGCGTAAGATTCTCCAGAGGATAAAAGAGATGCGACAGATAGGCGTTGGGTATTAGGTGTTAGATGGGAGATTATTCAACACCTAACACCTAGAACCCAATACCTGTCTTGAAAAATTCAAATGACCAATATTGACGGTATTTATATTGATAAACTTGTCGAGCTACATGGCTCACCTTTTTTTGTCGTTTCCGCCCGAACTCTTAGAGAAAATATCAAGACTTTCCGGGAAGCGTTTTCTAAAAAGTACCCAAAAGTAAAAGTTGCTTATTCATACAAAACTAACTACATCTCAGGTGTGCTTAAAATAATACACAAGGAAGAAATCTGGGCTGAAGTAGCATCTGGCTTTGAATATGATCTTGCAAGAGCACTCGAAGTACAAGGAGAATCGGTTGTTTTTAATGGTCCGTATAAAAAAAGAGAAGAACTCGAGAAAGCGCTTAAGGAAGGAGCTCTGATAAATGCAGATCATCTTGACGAAATCAAGTTATTGGAAGAAATAGCCTCGGAGCTGGGGAGAACAGTTGATATAGGAATCAGAATCAACACGGACGTAGGAATACATCAGTTGCCAGATAGATTTGGTTTTAATCTTGAATCCGGAGATGCAATTCAAATTGTAAGGAGGTGTGTCGAGAAAAAACTGCTTAGAATAGCTGCAATTCATATTCACCTTACAAGTTACATTATCGAACCTGAGAGTGTGGAAAACACAACCCCAGCAAAACGGATAAAACTCATCTGGCCCAAAAGTTCGGATATGTATCGAATGGCCGCAAATAAGGTTGCACGGTTTGCAGAAGAAATCAGAGAAAAATTCGGACTTAACATGAAGTATGTAGACGTGGGGGGTGGTTTTCCAAACGTTGATTTCTTGACTCCTTATGTCGAGGCTGTAGTTGAACCGATAGTTAAAGGGTTTAAGGGTGATTTGCCGATTCTCATTCTGGAGCCGGGTAGGGCGATTGTGAGCAACGCCATACACCTTATTACAACTGTAGTCGGTGTAAAGGAATTTCCTAACGGAGAAAGAGGTGTCATAGTTGATGCCGGGGTTAACATTTTACCCACCTCATTCTGGAGATGGCAGGAAATAGAACACCTAACAAAGCCGGAAAGTAGTTTAAAAGAAGAGACAATAGTATATGGCCCACTTTGTCTTCAGACGGACATAATTGGGAAAGCAATGCTTCCGGAACTTGGAGCAGGAGATAAATTGGTTATAAAAAATGTTGGGGCTTATAACATCTCTCAATCCAGTACATTTATATTTCCTCGACCTGCTATCGTTCTTATAGAAGATGAGCAAGTAAGGGTTCTAAGAAGAGTTGAGGCGGTTGATGATGTATTCTTGTTTGGAAACTTCTAGATGTAATAGCTAGTGCTTCTAATTGGACTGTAAATACAGCGGATATTTATATCCGCTCATACTGAGCCCTGAGCTTTGTCGAAGGGTCGAAGGATGAGAAGTATTTAAGCCAAAAAGAGGCGTCCCTCGACTGGCTGTTATGTAAAAAGTCAAGGGCTATTTCACAAAAATTACATCTTTGAACAAACGAATCCCTTTCTTGCTTTTTTAGTCTCATATATCTGATATCGAAACAACCACTATCTTGAATCAACCTGTTATAAACAGTCATCTGCATTCATGCAGTGCTGCATTAAATTCATCAAACCACTCAAACCTGTGGCCGCACTCTCAGGAAAACATTTTCTTTGCAGCCAGTCGACAGCGGTCCACACTCTATAATGTTTGAGATTTCATAGATCCAGTCTCTATTACTTATGAAATCAATCCGCAAGCATAAGCCTCTTTATGCTTCCATACATATCTTATCCTGTTTAATAACTTCTTAGCTATCCGAACGATTGCCTTCTGCTTGGTCATCCGCTTGATCAATTGACTAAATACATAACCCAAGGCTGGGTCTTCTCGTATTGCTACCCAGGCCCCCTCTATCAGTAAATATCGTAAATACCGGTTGCGCCG
>JACPIY010000029.1 GCA_016187835.1 Deltaproteobacteria bacterium
CTTCTGTCATCCTGAAACCAACAAGATTCCTCACATGCTCCCTCACATTCGTTCGGGACAGGGTTCGGAATGACAATGAAGACTGTGCTGCCTTGGCTTTTTTTACCTGTCATTTCGACCCCGTGAGATAATTTCACCCCATGGGATGTTTACTATCCCACGGGGTCATATCTCATGGGGGAGAAATCTTAGCCTTCGAGAAATGACACCTTTTGTCAGATTGCTTCGCTGAGTTTATTTCTTGGCTTTGCTAAGTACTGGCTGTGAGATATCGAAGCGCTAGGAGTGACAGCCTAGAGAATTTTGACAGAGGGTGAAAATAGTACTTACATCGTCCGACAGAATAAATCTTGATTATTACAAGTTGCTATAAATTGGATATTGTACCACTTTTTAATCACGTACCTTCGGCAACCGAAGTGGAGGCAGAATTTGTTCGATCTTAGCTCGACTGGGTTCCAACCACGACGGAAGCTGTAATTTCGTTCCCAGTTTCTCCGGTGATTCATCTACTCCAAAGCCAGGCGGGTCAGTGGCAATTTCAAAGAGCACACCGCCCGGCTCCCGAAAGTAAATTGAGCGGAAATAATTACGATCCAACACAGGGGTAACATTTAATCCCAGCTTGACAATCTCCTGACGCAAGACCTTTTGTTCATCATCATTAGCTGCTCGCCAAGCAACATGGTGCACGGTGCCCACAGCTATCTTGCCCATGGTTCCATCAGGAAGGCACAGAACGTCAATTAAAGTTCCTGAACCTCCAGGGCCAACCTCGTACCTGAACCGGTTGCCGGCCTCGCTGACGTAGCGGAAGCCGAGTCCTTCAGTGAGTATCGAAGCCGTTCGTTCATATCCTTCTACCGTGATAGTTAAGCTAACTCCAAGGAATGTAACGGCATTCAAAAGGAATGTTGCGTAAGGCCCCGCTGCAGCAACAACGAAACCGCCTAGTGCCGGACCGATTGCCCTCGACATGTTAAATCCTACGCTGTTAAGGGCTATTGCAGCTGGCAGTTCTTGAATAGGCACAAGTTCCGGCACAATCGCTTGCCATGCCGGTGCGTTCATTGCCGCGCCTAAGCCGAGCAAGAAAGTGAATGTCAAAAGCACCCAGGGAGTGGTTATTCCAAGAAAAGTCAAAATACCAAGCCCTGCGGCAGCAACAAGCATCCATCCCTGTGTGACTATAAGTAAACGACGGCGGTCAACTATATCTGCCAGCGCTCCTGCAGGTAGAGCAAGTAAAAACATTGGCATTGTTGTTGCTGTTTCCACCAACGCAACCATGATAGGCGGCGGCGCAAGCGAGGTCATGAGCCACGCCGCACCAACGTCTTGCATCCATGTTCCTATATTTGAGGCAACTGTGGCGATCCAGAGTGCTCGAAATAAAGGTTGATAAAAGGGACTCCACGCCGACCTGGTTGGCGGACTGTTACTGGACAAGAATAGTCTCTCCAATCAGTGACTCAGTTTGATGCAGAGAGAAATTTATGTCAATCAATGGTGTTCAATAATGTCCTGTTTTGTAGTGTTACAGTCATTTTATGCTAGTTTAGTGGCTTTCCAATGAAAGCAACCTAGTAAAAATTGACATCAGGCTTCTTTTGCAAACAGGACAAACTTACCGATGTGACTGATATAAGCTACCAGCTAATCTCCTACTGTGCTGTCCATCCCTCATCTATCGCTATTGCGGCTCCTGTAATGTTACGAGCCGAATCGCTTGCTAAATATACAGCGAGGTCTGCCACCTCTTCGGGTTCTAACATCCTCTTCATTGGAGCCTCAGCTAGGATTACTTTTTCAAGCACCTCTTCTCTAGGGATTCCATGGGCCTTTGCCTGGTCATCTATTTGTTTGTCAACGAGGGGGGTACGGACGAAAGTCGGACATATAGCGTTTGCCGTAATACCATGCTCTGCCATCTCTAGAGCCGTAACCTTTGTAAGCCCTATTACACCGTGCTTTGCAGAAACATAAGCTGATTTAAATTTCGCGGCGATAAGCCCATGGATCGAAGACATGTTTATGATTCTTCCGCTTTTTTGCTGAATCATGTAGGGCAGGGCATATTTGGTACAAAGAAATGGTCCCGTAATCATAACTCCTATTAATAGATCCCACTTCTCTTCTGGAAATTCTGTGATTGGGGATACATATTGAAGTCCGGCGTTGTTTACAAGGATGTCAATTGTACCGAATTTCTTTACGGTCTCATCTATAAGCCTTTTACAGTCCTCTCGTTTTGTAACGTTGGTTTTAACAAAAAGGCCATCTCTGCCAAGTTCTTTAATTTTCTCTACTGCTTTATTTCCACCTTCATCATCTAGATCGGCTACTGTTATGTTTGCCCCTTCTTTGGCGAATCCTTCTGCTATGGCTAGACCTATACCGCTAGCGGCACCAGTTACTATGCCAACTTTTCCATTAAGTTTCATCTTTAAGCTCTCCTTGTTTAAGTTTATTAGCTTGCAAATCATCGAGGTATATTCTCTCAAACTAGATTGCTAAACTGTCAGCCATGACTTTATTGAACCCCTACTAATATATATGGTTTTTATAGCTGATTAAAGGTTGTATGCGCTCTAAACGAAAGTCGGCTTTATATATAAAAAATTATCTTTACAAAGGGGAGGCATATAGTGTATAGTAGTGAAAAATATTTTAATTATATCAGATTGAAAGGTTAATAAGCCGGCAATAATAACCTTTATACGAAGCAGCAAATAACAAAATTCACATTATAAAACACTTAAAGGAGGTGTATGATCATGTCAAGTTTTAAAAAGCTTTTCCTGACTTTATGTCTGGGAATATTTGTGATAGGATTCAGCGGATGCCCTGAACAACCGGAAAAACCTGCTGACACAGGAGAAAAGGTAGAAGAGCCAGCAGAACAACCGGCGGAGCAGCCAGCAGAAGAACCTGCAGAGCAGGGTGAGCAGATGAAAGAAGAGGGTGGAGAGATGATGCAAGAAGGGGGCGAGCATATGGAGGAACATGGCGGGGAAATGAAAGAAGAAGCTGCTCCTGCTCAATAAATAAAAAGCTCTCTTTCCTGACTTCTTAGTTAATAGCTTTGAATAAGAACAAGGCTGGGTTAATTCCCGGCCTTGTATTTTTGAATAAATCCTTAACAAGAATTCACTAGTGTTCTTGTTGTCATGAATGAAATCGCAATTTATTTCGTTTGTTTGTCCTATAGGTTAATCTAGGTTAGTCCACTAATTTGACGTCTGAAATCAAAACATTGAGTGGAAAGATAATAACTCCCTGTATCGGAGTTTGTTGTATGGATAATGAAACGGGTTTTAGTGTAAGAGGTGCTATAGAACCTCAGAGGAAATTTCAAATTGGATTGATTATACGGAGGAAGAGAGGTTAGAAGTTCTTGAAAATCTTAAAAACAGGGAGCGAACTTTTGGTCAATCTTGGAAATCTGTTTATAGAAGCTTCACCCACGAGGGTAGGGTAAACCATGCTTTCTGCGGTGATTCTGCATTTCTTTTTTCTGGTGGGTTTTGATACAAAGGTCGGAGCGTGGTTTTGCACTACAGATTAAAACAAAACCTCCTTCCTTATCTTCAGGATAAAAACGAACAGCTTCGGATTGATCCACTTCTCCATTAAGGAGTCGTGAAGCGCAGGTTAAGCAGAACCCCTGCAAACACATGGATGGAAGATTATAACCTGCGTTATAAGCGGCATCGAGGATATACTCATCCTCTCCTACTTCGAGGCAGGCTATATCTTCCGGAGTATGGAGTTTGACTTGGTAGCTCTTCATTAACATACAAAGATAGACGGGACTAGAAAGTCCCGTCTATCTTTGCTTTTGATTGCAATTACGGATTATAAAAGCCACGGTTTTTGCTGTATGGAGCATCTCCCGGCTCTCCACGACGGAAATGGCCCGATGGAGCTTAGTAGTTCTATAAACCAGGCTTCGTGTTCAACCTCTTCCTGAAGGATTCGAGAAGCCATATCATAGGTGCGCGGGTCCTTGCCAAACGTAAGGTCACATACCTCGCTCCAGGTTCTAATTGCGCATCTTTCAGCTTCAAGTAGAATTTCTAGTATGCCAGCCGCAGTAGGGTTTTGTGGCAGATATGCATCTGCGCAGGATGCTCTGTCTGCGAAATCTCTTATGTCTGTTGGTAGGCTTCCTCCAAGCTCATAAATTCTGGGAGTAATAAGCTCAAAGTGAGCACGGTCCTCAAGACGTGCGTCTTCGCAGATCTCCTTGTAGTCTTCGTTTCCTGCGAGGTACATACGTAGAACTGTGTAATAGTAATATGTAGTAAACTCAGCACCAGCCGCATCAATTAGTTTTTCACGTAGTTCTGTAACGTTAACACCGCGAGCTTCAAGTTGTTCAACTCCTACGCGCTGAGTTACGTCTCCTGGCTTTACCTTTCCTGTCATGTGCTTTTTAACCTTTGTCGCCATACGTTTATTCCTCCTTGTTTGATTTTACTGTTATATGGGTTTACATTATATCTTATTGCAATTCAATATCAAGTAAAATATAATATCAAATGTAATTGACTATTGAATGGATAATAAATCTATTATGTTGGTTGTATGCTTTATATAATAAATTAAAAAAGCGAGTTTTTTAGGATGAATAAAGAAGAAAAACTCCAGAAGTTGGTTGACATATCACGTGAAAAAGGGTTAAAACTCACCCCTCAGCGGATGGCAATTTTTCGTATACTCTCCGAATCGGACAAACATTTAACTGCTGATGAAGTGTATCAAAAAGCTAGAAAGGATTATCCAATGCTTTCTGCAGCGACAGTATATCGTAATATGGAGCAGATGGTTAGTTCCGGTCTGCTTTCTAATCTGGGTCGCAGCGGGGCAGCAATGAAATACGATACTAACCTTGAGGAACATCATCATTTTATTTGTTCTCATTGTGGGAAGGTTTATGATGTTTACCTTAGTAAAGTCACTTACGAACTGGACATGGAAAAATCCCGATTGGGTGACGCAAAAATAGATGTTTCAGAACTATACTTGTATGGTGTATGTGAAGATTGTTTGAATAATTACGGTTAGAATCTAAGGAACAATTGATTTGTAATAATCTAAATTTGACCAAACAGGCAATGTGGAGCTAAATTTCACCTAGTTTAATAATTTCTATCAAGTAACTGTCATTCGACCGTTCCTCCTGTCATCCTGAAAACCAAGAAGATTCCTCACAAGCTCCCTCACAGGAGTTTACCCTGAGCACTTCGATTCTCTCAGTGCAGGCTCCGCCGAAGGGTTCGGGACAGGGTTCGGAATGACAAATGAGACTGTCGTTTTGACCGACCCTCTTGTCATTTCGACTATCCCTTCTGTCATTTCGACCCCATGAGATAATTTCATATCTCATGGGGGAGAAATCTTAGCCTTCGAGAAATGACACCTTTTGTCAGATTGCTTCCCGGAGCTTATTCCTTCGCTTTTCTCAGGACGGGCTCTGAGGTATAGAAGCGCTAGGAGTGACAGCCTAGAGAATTTTGACAGAGGGTAAAATAGTACTTACCTTGTCCGACAGAATAAATCTTGATTATTACCATTGACTCCACACCGGAACTTGCTTGTATCTTTTATATTCACTCCAAATTAAACTCTTTGTTGAAACTTTATTTCTTATTTATCATCTTAATTGTGTACTTTGACAAAAGGAGATAAATATGTCAGTGAATATTTTTAGAGTCTTATGTTCATTGTTTATCTTATTTTTAACACAGAATAGCCTCCATGCGGAAACAAAACTCGAAACAGCTACCTTTGCCGGAGGTTGCTTTTGGTGTATGGAGCCGCCTTTTGAGAAACTCGATGGGGTTATAGAAGTAATATCAGGTTATACGGGTGGACATAAAGTGAACCCAAAATATGAGGAGGTATCGGCTGGGGTAACCGGTCATGTGGAAGCCGTTCAAATCACTTATGACCCGTTTAAAGTGACTTATTCGGAACTTCTTGAGGTTTTCTGGAGGCAAATAGACCCAACTGACCCTGGCGGGCAATTTGTTGACAGGGGCTCACAATACAGAAGTGTGATTTTTTATCATAATGACGAACAAGAAAGGTTTGCCGAGGAGTCAAAAGATGAGCTGGAAAAGTCAGGAAAATATGGGAAACCAATCGTAACCGAAATCGTCATGGCTTCAGAATTTTACAAGGCAGAGGAATACCATCAAGATTACTATAAGAAGAATCCGATAAGATATAAGTTTTATCGCTATAACTCAGGCCGTGATCAATTCTTAAAAAAAATATGGGGTGATAAAATGCAAAGTAAGTCCATAAACTCAAATGAAAAGTATAAAAAATTAAGTAAAGAAGAGCTCCGAAAAAAATTAACTCCAATCCAGTACAAAGTTACGCAGGAAGAGGGGACCGAAAGACCATTTAGTAATGAATATTGGGATAATCACAGGGATGGGATCTATGTTGACATAGTTTCCGGAGAGCCTCTTTTTAGCTCCCTCGACAAGTATGATTCCGGAACCGGATGGCCGAGCTTTACCAAATCGCTTGAGGCTGAAAATATTATAGAGAAAGAGGATAGAAGCTTTTTTACGGCAAGAACAGAGGTTAGAAGCAAGCATGCCGATTCTCATCTAGGGCATGTTTTCGATGACGGGCCTGAGCCAACCGGACTTCGTTACTGCATGAACTCTGCCGCTCTTCGTTTTATTCCAAAAGAGGATTTGGAAAAAGAAGGGTATGGTGAGTATAAAAAGCTTTTTGAGAAATAAAGGAATTTCCCACCCATTGAACGTGAGGCTTACATAAATTTTCAAGAGCAAAATATATCGGGTAGCCCACCAGTCTTGCTGGTGCGTGATGTCGCAACGAGCAAGACTCGTTGCCTACCCGGTTCAGAACGCAATTAGGGTTTTCTCTAAAGTTCTGTTTTCTTTACTGATAAACTTCTCAGATTTGCAAGAGATGAGTTTAAGCCTGTGAAAACTATAGAGGTATCGGTGTTTGATTTTTGCTGATAAGGACTTAATTCTGTCAAACACACTGCGTATAACAGTGTTTCGCTCTCTCGTATTCTCCACTCGAAAATCTAACCGAAAGGGTATTGTCTGGAATCTAAAAAAGCACCAAAATTAATAAGTGTTGAAATCAGGCCGTCTTTTGTGATATAAATAGCTTATGCATAAGATCGGTTCAAAAATGACTGAAATATATACAATGCAAGCGCTAAAGATTTTGGCAGGATTAAAAGCCCTCCGGATAATTTGAAGAGGGGAAGAGGTGAGGAAAACAAAAAATAAGCCTGTCCAGCTTTGTCGAAGGATCGGTTTTAACTAGAGTAAGAAATTAATATACCAATTTGGAGGGGATAACCGCAGTAATGCAATTATTGGCCGTTATCTGCTCATTGCGGGCAGGAGAAAGGAGGATTAAAAAAATACAACCGTCTCTAAAAATTAAAAGGAGGTAGTATAATGGATGAAAGAGATGTTTACATGGCTAAGGAGGCATTGCAGTCTGCAATGAAGAAAGGACGTATGAGGCTGGCAGTGATTATTGGAGCAATTCTAGTCGGTTTTCTGTTTTTACATCCATGGGTTCAGATTGGGGCAGGTGAAAGAGGGGTTGTCCTTAATTTTGGCGCTGTTCAAAAGAATGTGCTTGGAGAAGGGCTGCACTTCAGGGTACCTATAATGCAGAGGGTTGCCATAATGGATGTCAAGGTTCAGAAGGCAGTGACTGATGCCGCATCTGCCTCGTCTGATCTTCAGGATGTGACATCATCGGTTGCGCTTAACTATCATGTCATACCTGATAAGGCAAATGTTGTCTATCAAACCATTGGGGTAGAATTCAAGGAGCGTGTTATAGACCCTGCAATACAAGAGGTAATGAAAGCTGTGTCAGCCAAGTATTCAGCAGAAGAGCTTATCACAAAGAGGCCAGCGGTAAGTGAGGCAATGAGAGCATCCCTTGCTGAAAGGCTCCTGGCGTACAACATAGCAGTTGATGCGGTTTCTATCGTCGGTTTCAGCTTCTCCAAGATATTTATGGAAGCCATTGAGTCAAAGCAGACAGCAGAACAGCTTGCACTAAAGGCAAAAAGAGACCTGGAGAGGATAAAGATAGAGGCAGAGCAGAAGATTACGGCGGCACAGGCAGAGGCAGAGTCCTTGAGGCTGCAGAGAGCAAATATTTCAACAGATCTTATAGAGCTTAGAAAGATAGAGGCCAATCTCAAGGCTATAGAAAAATGGAATGGGATACTCCCCCAGGTTACAGGTGGCGGCGCAGTGCCATTTATTGGCGTAGGTGAGATACAGAAGAGATAACCGAGTAATCATTGGCGGTATCCATTGGTTAGATATGTTATTCTGCTTACTATTGCAGGTATTGTGGGGAGCATTATAGCTATAAGAAAAGGGCACAGCCCGATATGGTGGTTTATACTATGTGCCCTTTTCCCTTTGCTTATTATTGTTGTTGCATTGCTTCCACCTATGGTATCTAAAGGGTATACCAAAAAGTGCCCTTACTGTGCAGAGATCATTAAAGAAGATGCAATAGTTTGCAAGCATTGTGACAGGGAGCAACCTATAGAGATGGTCAAGATAGAGAAGGATTCAGATCTTGAATCATGAATTTCTCTAATTGTTATTTTATCTCTCTTATATAAGGATTCTGAGAGACATATTCTCCTGAAGTTGCTGATAAACTTTTCAGATTTGCAAAAGATGAGTTTAAACCTGTGAAAACTATAGAGGTCCCTGTGTTTGATTTTGCTGAAAGGACTTAATTCCGTCAAAGACATAGTGTATAACAGTGTCTCGCGCTCTCGTATTTTTCAGCCTAAAATCTAGCCAAAATCGTATTGATTCTGCAATTTGGAAAAGTAGCCAAAATACTTATAGAGAAATTGTTGCTGTTGTTGTTGAAATCAAACTGTCTTTTGTGATATTTTATGTATAAAATCGGTTCAAAAACGACAGACTGGCCTAAGAGAAAGATGCGCGCAATGAATTTTAAGAAGAAACTGTTGAAAGCTTGACTATTCAATTAAGAGAATAAAACAATGCAAAGGCGCCCGTTAAAGGAAGGCTGCAGTTCCTATGCGTCTAAAAACCGGGGAATGCAGAACATGAATTTATGACCACATACCCTAATACAATTTATGAGGAGGACTGCTTGATGATTTCCGCAAAGCACTTAAGGATGAAATTGAAGTTGCTAAACGGAATTCTTCGTATAGTGCTATACCACTAAGCAATGGCCATAAAGTAGCTCAGCTCAGCTCCGCTTTCCAATATGCTTTCCTGATAGATACTGTTCTGAATGCTCCTGATGGCGCACCCGGTGACTTGCTAGTGCCAGGTAAACCCCCGCTTGAGGTCACAATAGTTTCAACCGAAGGACTCCGCCTAGTTGTAAGCGTTAATATTGATCTTGGTCAATACGTTCCAACTGCGCGACTACAGACTAATCTAACCATTCTCATGCGAAAATTAATTGAACGTATCGAGAAAAATGCATCTGCTGCTAATCCTGCCGCCTCGCGAATGCTTGGTAATAGCCCTGTTTCTGGCGAATCCAAATCTATTCTAGAAAAAAATCTTAACGAGGACCAATTGAAAGCTCTTAACAGTGCACTTGGACGGAACCTCACTTTTATTTGGGGACCTCCCGGGACAGGCAAGACTCACACTATTGGTACTATTGCTGAATACCTGTATCGTGATAAAAATACCGTTCTTATTGTGTCACACACAAATACGGCTGTCGACCAAGCCGTTAAACATGTTGCTACCGCCTTTAAGGAAAAACTAGGAATCGCCCTGTTACAGGGAGGTATCCTGCTTCGAATTGGCGATGTTCGTGATGAAGTACTCAAATCAGCATTTCCAGAGGTTCTAGTAAAGAATCAAGTTGAACGACAATTCAAGGAACTTGTCGAGAAAAGGGAGCAACTGGCTTCACAAAAGCAAGGCATGGAAGATGAACTGAATTCCCTTAACCGACAAATCACTATTATTGAATGGATTTCAGGTTCGGTTGGGGATATTCGTGCTTCCCAAAATCAAGTAAATGAACTTCATGAAAAGGAGCATGCACTTTCAATATCGGAGCAAGAGCTTTCTGATCTCACGGACAAACAGACAGCACTCAGAAAGAAAGAACAATTGGCGACGAGGGTTCTCTCCTTAAAGAAGGAACTATCTGAAACAAAATCAAAAGAGGGTGAATTACAGCAAAAGCTTGATTCGCTTTCGTCTGAAATCAGTACAACAACATTGCAACTTCATCGCCAGAAGGAAATCTATGAGATTGCCAAACGAATAGAACCTTTACGTAAAGAATTGGCATCCTACACCTCAATTGACAAGCAAAAAGCCGCTATTGCCGAGATTTACTCCAAAATTTCCGAGCATTCAAGCCAAATTGCTGATCTCCAAACCGCCTTTAATAACGCTACGAAAATCCTAGAACAATCATGTAGCTCTGGTGCAATGATGCGCCTTTGGAAACGACTTCCCAAACCTGAAGAACAGCAGATTGCTGTCAACACAGTAAAAACCCAACTTGATAGTGCCATCAATGAAAAGGCAAATGTTCAAAAAACCTTTGAGACCTATGAAGACCTTCTCATACGAACAGAAAAGCTAGCTGCCGAGCTTTCCAAATACTCACATATCAGTGACTATGCCCAAGAAACGGCGAATTTGGAAAAGGCCAATGACTCGTTATCAGTGCTCAACCAAAAGTCAGCCGAGCTAAAAGATAGGGTTGCATCAGTTTTAAGAGCGATAGCTACGCTACAAGCTGAAATAGATAAAGGTATTACTGAACTCAGTGCTGACCCAAACGAAGTGTTGGCTGACGTTAGTAATCAGTTGAAATATTTCTCCGATCTCAATGAAGTAGTCAAAAGCATTGGCTCAGATTGTAGGGTGATGCGCTCTCAATTGACATCCATCTTAACCCATATGCTAGAGTGTCTTACGGTCTGGGGGCTTGTTAATTCCAAGCCGACTGGCGTTGAGGGAATGCTTCTTCTAATTAAAGAGACCCATGCGGCAGTAGGTGCAAACTTTGCATCGTCCGACTTGTATTCACTAAACAATAAGGCAGGTGAATTGCGAGTCGAGATATTCCGATTATCTTCTGAAATCTCAGAGATAGAGGACAACCTATCTCAGGTAGAAAAAATCGTAATTGCCAAAGCTGCCATTATCGGTGCAACTCTAACAAAAATATATCTGAGTGACGACATTCAAGGCCGGAAATTCGATACGGTCATAATAGACGAAGCATCTATGGCACCGATTCCGGCTCTATGGGTAGCCGCCTTATTGGTAGAGAGAAACCTTGTGATTGTTGGAGATTTCATGCAGCTTCCGCCGATTGTTCTTTCAAATAATACGTTAATCCAGTCCTGGCTTGGTAGAGATATCTTCGAAGCATCAGGGGTCAGAGATCTTTGGGAGAAGGAGGAGCCACCAGAATATTTCATTCCACTTACAGAACAACGGCGTATGCTACCGCAAATAGCAGAAATCGCAAACTTGTTTTATAAAGGGAATCTCAAAACACGACCTGACCAAATAAATCTAAACGATGACAATTTCCTATCGTGGTATAACAAAGATTGGCCATACGATAATCCTGTGCTTCTTGTGGACACGGGTTCTCTTAATGCATGGGTTACAAGCGTAGTCAAGAACGGGAATACAAGCAGACTTAATTTTCTTTCTGCAACAGTCTCAATAGACATTGCTGAACAACTTCTTCTGCCGGGCCGTCCCCGGAGGCAGGAAGGTGCTCCCAAGCGTATTTTAATCATTTCTCCTTATCGTGCTCATGCAAAATTGGTAAGTATTCTTCTCAAAGAAAACGATGCGATACAGGATGATGTCATTTCTGGAACGGCACACAGCTTTCAAGGGTCTGAAGCCTATGTCGTTATTTTTGATATGGTAGCGGACGAACCACATTGGCGTGTCAACTTATTTATGCCTGACTTGGATGACCAGCTCAAGAGTCTTCTAAACGTGGCTTTGACAAGGGCGAAAACACGACTGATTGTTTTAGGCGATTTTAATTATTGCCAATCTCACGGGGAAAAGGCTTTTCTTGGAAAATCCTTACTACCTTTTCTATTAAAGAAATACCCGCGTGTAGATGCCTCACAAATCATACCTGAAGGTCTGGCTTCAAGAGCAGCAAAAACACAGATGCGCATGCTTGGTGGCTCTATCGAGCCAGATTCCGACCGTATTGTGGTGACTCAAGCAGATTTCTATCGTGTTCTTTCTACGGATTTCTCACGCGCTACGAATCGTATAGTTATCTATTCTCCTTTTATTACCCAAGACCGTGTAGCATTTTTACTGCCCCAAATGCAAGCGGCCGCTTCTCGTGGCATTACGATATTCATTCTGACAAAATCTCATTCAGAACGTTCTAAAACAGAACTCAACCTTTATAGAAAGTTGGAAAACCAGCTTTCAGAAATTGGAGCTGTTATTATCCACAAACTGCGAATGCATGAAAAGCTAGTCTTTATTGATGACAATATTACATGGTCTGGTTCTTTGAACCCATTGAGTTTCTCAAATACTCAAGAAATAATGGAACGTCGAAAAAGCTCTTCCGTCTTACAGGACTATTTTAAAATATTGCGGCTTGAGGAACTTCTATTAGTTCCTGGTAAGCCTGAATCGAAATGCCCCATCTGTGGTTCTGAAATGATAGCTGCAGAGGGTGCGGATGAACCGTATTATTGGCGGTGTGCTAATGATGACTGTTATTCACGAAGCATTGACCAGCCCTATCCTATTGACGGAATGTTAACATGTGGTTCTTGTAATTCAACAGTAGAGTTTGGGTATTGGGGTGATTATCCTCATTGGCGTTGTTGTTCGAATACGAGACATCGGCAGAAAATCTTCAAGTCTCATTTGCGACTACCGAAGATGGCTGCCCTAGTGCCAAAATCAGAACGAAAGAAATTATGTAGGCTGCTTTCCATTGATGATTTTGATTCATTCATTATTGGAGATACCCATCAGCGGAATGGCATTGTTCAAAGTAGTCTTTTCGGGGATGATAATTGATACATCAGAGCAATTCACGAAACATCGTGTTTTGTACGTATTATAGAAACGGTCGCCGGGGAAAAAAGGAAGAGAATCGGTAAAAACGATATAAGAATTTCAAAGGCAGCGCGCGCAGGGGAAAAGGCCAGTCAAACAGACGCTAACAGTGGCATTACGTTCGCTTCGGACATACCTGCTCGACAAGGGGTAGCACCTTCGATTCATGTAACTTCACTCAGTCACTCCGGGAGGTTTTTATAGGTGGCCACGTCGTAATGCCACAAGCGTTAGGCAAAATTGCCCCTTAGAAGAATACGTGATAAGCATTTCAGTATTTACCAATTTCACTAATATCTTGCTGGTTTTGCCGGGTTGAAGTATGGGGTATATCATGAGAAAAAGGACCTGGATACCTACAAGACTACTATTTGTCATTATACTCTTCGCATTAGTCATAAGCGGAGAGGCTCTGTGGACTTTCAGTGGGGGAGATCCCAGAGGAGAGTGGGTCCTCGTAACGGAGGCAGTGGATGGCGATACTATCTCCGTAGGGCGCGGGTGGAGGTCTACCAAGGTGCGTCTTATCGGTGTTGATACTCCTGAAACAGTTCACCCGGAAAAACCTATCGAATTTTTAGGTCCAGAGGCCTCGGAGTTTACCAAGAAGCAACTGGAAGGGAAAAAGGTGTATCTCGAATTTGAGCCTTCTAATTATTATGATAACTACGGGCGTCTACTTGCCTATGTGGTTCTTCAGGACGGTACACTTTTCAATGTTGAACTAATCAAACAAGGGTATGCTCGTGTTGTTGCTCCTTCCCCGTTCCATCGCTATAAAGAGTTCCGTAGTTATGAACAAGAGGCACGGGTAAAGGGGTTGGGTCTTTGGGCTGCAAAGGATATTTGTAGAGAGATTATCGGTAACAGGTCGTCGAAGATATATCGTCTTCCTGGCGATGCTGGCTGTGGCCGGATTAAGGAAGAAAACCGGGTCTACTTTGATACGGAGGAGGGGGCAATAAAGGCAGGGTATAGACGAGCGAAGAGGTAAGGGGATGGACGAAGGAGTTAGGTTGGTCTAAAGATGCGAGGCGCTCTCGCCTAGCATGATGGAAAAGACTTCGTTTCACTTCGTCCGAGTTCGCTTACAGCGGACCTCTTTTACATCAGGAGCGTTGAGCGTCCTGTGAAGGTCATCAGCTTTGCATATCTGAAGGGAGCGCGCGTCCCATTCCATTTCCTTGAGAACCCAAGGGCTCTAATGTATATTTAACACCCGCAATTAGTTAGCCTTTAGTCGAATTCAGTTGAGAGTTGATAGTTAATAACTTTCAACAATTTACTATCCACTTTCGACTATTGACTAACGACTTTTTAAACGGAGGTTCTTTAGAAAGTTGGAATCACTGCTGAATGGCAATCTCACAATCATTACATTTTTCCCCTTAATTGGAATTCTTCTGATCGTTGTTTTGTCTCTACTATATAGGGACTCTGAAGAGCCCATGAAGATTGGGGCGCTTGTTGTAAGCATCCTAGAGTTCATAATTTCAGTTCCGCTTTATACAAACTTTCTACTCGGATTTGCGGGTATGCAGTTTGAGGTTCGAGCTCCCTGGATAGAAAGCCTTGGGGTTAGCTATCACCTGGGAGTGGACGGCATAAGTCTTTTTCTCGTACTTCTTACAACGTTTATTATGCCAATAACTATTCTCAGCGCTTGGAATGCGATTCATAGAGGAATGAGGGAGTTCCTTGCTCTTATTCTCCTGCTTGAGACCGCCCTTATCGGAACCTTTTTGGCACTTGATATGATTCTTTTCTTCATATTCTGGGAAGCTGTGTTAATACCGATGTATTTCTTAATCGGGATCTGGGGAACGGATCGCAGAATCTATGCTGCTGTGAAGTTTTTTATCTACACCGCTTTTGGCAGCGCCCTCATGCTCGTTGCGATTTTTTATCTCTATTTTGTCCACCTTGACCAATTCGGAACAGCTTCTATGGACATACTCGACTTTTATAAGCTAAACATACCCTACTTTGGAATATTGAGTCCTCAGGGTCTCCTCTTCCTTGGGTTTTTCCTGGCATTTGCCATAAAAGTACCTATGTTTCCATTCCATACATGGCTTCCAGATGCCCACGTCGAGGCTCCGACGGCTGGAAGCGTGATTCTCGCGGGGATTCTTCTTAAGATGGGAACTTACGGTTTCCTCCGCTTCTTGCTTCCATTGTTTCCCAATGCAACATTGGATTTACTCCCCGTCCTTAGCGTAATAGCAATTATAGGCATTATTTATGGAGCCATGGTTGCGTTTGCACAGCACGATCTGAAGAAGCTCGTTGCATATTCGAGCGTAAGCCACCTCGGACTTGTAATGCTTGGAATCTTTGTTCTCAACATCCAGGGTATACAGGGTGGTATATACCAGATGCTCAATCACGGCCTTTCTACCGGGGCACTATTCCTGATAGTTGGAATGATTTACGAAAGACGGCATACAAAACTTATCGCTGAGTTTGGCGGCATATCGAAAGTAATGCCCATTTTTGCAGCGTTTTTTTTGCTTTCAACCTTGTCTTCGATAGGTCTTCCGTTGCTTAACGGTTTCGTAGGGGAGTTTCTTATACTCCTTGGGGTTTTTAAGTGGAATTATATCTATTCTGCCTTGGGTGCGACAGGAATGATACTAGGCGCTGTGTATATGCTCTGGGCCTATCAGCGTGTGATGTTTGGACCGCTTGATAAACCTGAGAACAAGGTGCTAATAGACCTCAACCTTAGGGAGATCATGGTTCTTCTTCCTATTGCAATAATGTTCTTTGTCATGGGGATTTATCCGAAACCCTTCCTCTCAAGGATGGAGCCGACTGTAAAGGAGCTTTTGAAAACGAAGTTTGAGGAGCGGATTGCTGTTACAGAAATTAAGCAGCCAAGAATCGTCACGGATGAGCACGAATGAAGTTTGTTTCTTGGTCAATTATAGTTAAGAAAAGAAAAAGAGAATGGCTGCCATGAAAGCCTTAAAAATCAGTGTATCGGTTTTTATGGTTTTGTTTTTGGTGGTTGGTGCCTGTTACGGCAAGAGCGATACCGATGAAACCTAATACAACGGCTTGAATTATGGCGCGCGGCACAAATTCAAAGAGGCAAAAGAAGAATTTGAAAAGGCTTTGAAGATTGACCCCTTCGATACGGCAGCAAAAGAGGCACTGAAGGTAATTGAAGCTGCGATCAGCAATAAAATAAAGAGCAAGACGGCTATTCATTTGTTTAAGGGTATAGAGCATGACAACAAAGACAAGCTGGATAAAGCAATCACCGAGTTTAACAAGGCTATAAAGATAGATCCAAGCTACGCTGAGGATTACTTTACCCGGGGTACTACCTATGACACCAAAGGTCAGTGTGACAATGCCATTTCCGACTTAAGCAAGGCAATAGAGTTAAACCCAGGTTATGCCGAGGCATACAACAATCGGGGGATTACCTATGTAAACAAAGGACAGTACGACCAAGCCATTTCTGACTTCACCAAGGCAATACAGATAAACCCGAAAGATGCTGAGGTTTACTACAACCGGGGGCTGTCTATTTAAACAAAGACCAATATGACCGGGCTATCTCTGACTTCAGCAAAGCCATACAGCTAAACTCAAAAGATGCTGGCTCCTACTACTTTCGAGTTGTTACCTATTATTACAAACGCAAATACAGCAAAGCCTGGGATGATGTGCGTAAATCAGAGAATTTAGGGTATCAGGTAAAACCGGAATTTCTTGGTGGGCTGCTTAGTAAAGCATCCGGGAGAGAAAAATAGATCCGTATGGACGCTAGGACTTAGACAGTTGCATCAATTTTGTCTACAATCTCACGGATAACATCCATCGGATTAATTCCCTCAGCCTGAGCGCGGAAGTTTAGAACGATTCTGTGCTTAAGAATAGAAGGTGCAATCGCCCTTACATCATCCGTGCTTGGCGTGAACCTGCCGTCAAGAATGGCTCTTGCTTTGCTTCCCATAATTAAGAACTGTGAGGCTCTGGGTCCTACACCCCAGGAAACACACTTATTTACAGATTCAGGAGTGCTCGAATCGTTTGGTCTTGTTGCCCTTGCAATTTTTACTGCATAAGCGGCAACATGCTCGGAGACGGGGACTCGATGAACCAGGTCTTGATATTCTAGAATTTTTGAACCATCAAGCACCTTTCTAAGCTGGGGTTTGTAGGCACCTGTCGTGGTTCTTGCAATCTCTACCTCTTCATTGAGCGAGGGATAATCCACGTCAATCTGGAACATAAAACGATCTAGCTCGGCTTCGGGCAGAGGATAAGTCCCCTCCTGTTCAATTGGGTTTTGAGTGGCAAAAACTAAAAAAGGCGGCTCTAATCTGTACGTTTCTCCACCGACTGTGACTTTCCTCTCCTGCATTGCCTGAAGAAGCGCGGCTTGAGTTTTTGGAGATGACCTGTTTATTTCGTCAGCAAGAAGTATATTGCAGAAGATTGGTCCCTTTATAAATTTAAAAAATCTATTTCCTGTGGTTACGTCATTTTCCAGAACTTCGGAGCCGGTAATATCTGAGGGCATGAGGTCTGGGGTGAACTGAACTCTATTGAATTTCAGGTTTAGAATGTCGGCCAGTGTGCTTACGAGAAGGGTCTTTGCAAGCCCTGGGACTCCAACAAAAAGAGAATGTCCGGAGGACAGAAGAGAGATGAGCAAGAGCTCTATCACGCTTTTCTGTCCGACTATAATTTTCCTTATTTCTTCGAGAATCTCTTTTCTGACTCTAGAAACTTCTTCTACCTTTCCTACGTCGTCTTCGCTTCCGTATTCGTATTTGCTCATTTTAAGTCCTCTAAACTAGAAGTTCCAAATTACAAGCACCAAATTACAAATAAATCACAAAGTCTGAGGCACCAAATCTCAAACAGATACCAAATAACAGATTCCTAATTTCCAAACGTTTGGAATTTGTCATTTGGTATTTGTGTTTTCATACGGCTGAGTAACTACGTCGTCTTCGAGTAGTACATTTAAAACCTTTTTCTCAAATTCTTCTAAATCGGTTCTTCCAAGCTTTTTATATATTGAGATTAGAGCTATATGAATTTCGGGGTTAAAAGGGTTTATGGATATCGCTTGAGTATATGCTTCTTCTGCCTTATTTAAGTTTCCCTTTTCCAAGTAGATTTTCCCAAGATTAGTGTAGGTTTCTATATATTCAGGATGTAACTCAAACAGAGGTGTTAGTCTTTCTTTTGCTTTATCGTATTCCCCATAAGCGCTTAGAGTTGAAGCCAGACGGTTTAGAATAATGGGCGATAGGGGGTCAAAGTGAAGCGCTTTTTCATATTCATAAGTTGCGGCTTTCAGCCTCCCCCTGGTTCTGAGCATGTCGCCGAGTCTTGTATAGTTTTTAGCCTGGGCATTGTCCAGTTCAACCAGGTCTTCGCTTTGGTCTTTGGACCCTGCTCTCTTTTCCTCAAATCTCAGTTCCTTTACTTTTACTTGGGGGGTTCTTTCTTTAAGGTTCCTCGATCTCAGGTCTCTTATCCATGTGTTGTAGAAGTCGGCAAAATTCTTTTTTGTAACCTCTTTTATAGCCACCTTATAATCGTTTTTTTCTTTGATATTGTTAAGCAAATCCACAAGCGATTTATTCCCCCATTTTTTTACAAGAAAGTCCACAATCGTTCCGACTTGCGCAAATGCAAGCTGGGCTTCATAGGCACTGCTTAGCTTTCCGAGGGATGGATGCATTTTCTCTATTGGAACGAGATTGTTTGCCTTAAGCGCCTTTGCAAGGAGGGTTTCGTAAAAAGGATTTATGACATTTCTCTTCTTTTCTTTCCATCTTTTTTCTTCAAATTTGGCAATACCTTCATGCAGCCACACAGGAACGGTATTGCCGCTTTTAAGAAATATAAGATAATGGGTGTATTCATGTGCCAGTGTATCAAGCCACGTATAACCTTGAGGCAGAAGTCTTGGCGATAAGATCATTATGCGGTTGAACTTGCAGATTCCTACTACCCCTGTGGTTTTTATATCATTTTCTGAAAGGGTAGAAGCGAGTGTAAAACTTTCAAGATTAGGATATATCTCAACAACTACCGGCTCGCTGGGGTAGCTCTCTAAATCGAGCCCGATTTCATAGTAAACCCGTTCAAGCACGTCTTCTGCATAACTCACGAGAATTGAATCCTTTGAATGGGAGTATCTTATTATGAAATGCTCAGTTTTTACTTCTTCGAATCTTTCCCCATTCTTGGCGACCTTAATTATATAATCTAAAAAACCACCGATTTCTTTATCCGCGGGAATTAGTGCATGCGACTTTTCTCCCAGCTCTCTCGCTTTAGTATAGTTGCTTTTATAAAACTCAACCTGAGACTTGAAAAAATAAGCAAGAGCTTTATCATCAGGACTTTCTGCGAGTTTTAAGATTCTATCCGCGGCTTGTGATGCTTCAGATACCTGCCCACTGAAAAGGTATTGTTTTCCGCTTTGTAGCTCTATTTCAAAGTCCGGTTCTTTAGCCAAAGCGTTTATACAGAGGGAGAAAAACGAAATTAGAAAGAGTAAACTTTTCACTTTATTATCCTATCATAATATCTCTTATTAAGTTCGCTGTAGCCCTCGGGTGATCCCTCTTTTAAGGCTTTTAAAATACTCTCTTTAAATTCCTTTCCGATCTGTGATTCTTCAGGTGCCGGGATTTCTACGTAGCCTGTATCAACTCCCTGGGTGCCCTGTTGAAGTTGGTTGCCTAAAACTAGTGGAACAGGTAGTCCCGTTCCTTTTGCGCTAAGCTGGTATTTCTCGAGGAGTCCTTCGGTTTCTTCACGTGCCTTCTTGAGTGTTTTTATTGCCTCTTCCTGATTTGAGATCGCTTTAGATATTTCGGTTTTTTTTAGATTGTCGTATGCGCCACGCATGAATCCCTTTGATTCACCCACTTTTTCTCCGATTTGGGGTATGAGTGAAGAATCGTCTTGAAATTCACCAATATCGTTCCCAAGTTGCGAGGTTTCTTTTTCAAGTTCATCCTGTCTTTTGGCAATCTGATATGATTGTCCATCTCTGGTTCCCCCTTGCAAAGCATTCTCAAGGTCTTGGCGAATCTCTCTGGCAAGTCCTTCGGATTTTCCTATCTCTCTATCCCCTTTTGCAATTTCCCAAAACAGTTTACTTAGGTTTTTAAGTCCTATGGTGTCTTCTTCAACCTCTTTTGCACGTTTCAGGGCTTCCTCAAACTCTAATGCTTGAAGCCAATGCTCCAGCTCATCGGTTTTGCGAAGTGCTCTGTCAATAAGAAAAGAGCCTTCTATGATTTCACTTTCAGGAATATCTGGAGAAACCTTTGCCTTGGTTTCCGAAAGCATGTTTTTTAATTGCTCGATTTTCTTTCTTTCTCTTTCTAGAAAATCAGACAGGTTTTCTTTTTTGGGCGGAGATTTGAGGAATGATTCTTTAAGATTTTCGGTTCTTCCTTTAAGGTTTGTCTGCTCCTTTTCAATGCTTCCAATTCTTGAGATTATCTCGTTTAATCTATTAATTTCCTTTGAAAGCGAAGCAGAGCTAAATGACTGAAAACCGCTTTCGAGTGAAGCGATCATACTTTGAAGACCCGTTTTAAGACTTGAAAGCAAATCTACGGCTTCGTCAATTTTTCCCCGCTCTGCAAGCTTCATAATTTCATCGAGCTTTCCCTGTAAGTCAATGGACTCAAATGCATCAGGATTTAAAAATCCGTCGTAGATGTCTCCGCTTATAGAACTTAGCTTCTCCGTTAACTCAGACATCAGGCTTCTTAGCTCTTCTATCTTTTTGGCTATTTCTTTTCTCGTTGTTTCATCTCCGTTTTGCTTTAGCTTCTCGAGTAGCTCTGAAAGCTCATTGTATTTACTGAGCGTATCTTTTCCGTAAAGCAGAGATTCTCTCAGCTTTTCTCCTTTAAGCATTGAGTCCAAGAATAATATGTCATCCTCAAATTCATTTATTTCTTTTGTTATAAGACTATCTAGTCTTGGTAAATCAGTTATCAAAAATGAAGGAATTAAATCATGACGTTCATCCAGCAAATCCTGAATCCTTATCTTCATACCGGAAAGTTCCAGGAAATAGGTATAGTCTGAAAAATCGTCGTTTCTCATTTTCCCAACTATTTTGTCTAGGGAGCTTAGAGATCTTTCAATCTTACTCGTTAAATCTTCCTGTATGCTTTTTGTCATGCTGATATTTATCTTGCTGTAATCAGATTGATTCTCGCTTTGCCCAGGTGTCTGATCGCCATCCGAATTTTGATCTGAATTTAAAGGCCAATTTCCGAATCTTGCATTTTCGACTTCGTCCCCAAGTATATCCAAGAATTCATCTAAAAGCTTTTCTGCTATTATTAATATGTCTTCATGTTTTTTTCTCGGGTTCTTGAACTTAACTTTAATTACGTTTGAAACCCCGATCTTAGGACCGGATACTGTATCGTTGTCATACGCCTTTATTCTTACCTCTAAAGTTTCACCCGGATCAGAGTCAACTGAACCAAGCTCCCATAGAAACTTACCTTCAAGAAATTTTAACTCTTCCTTTGTTTGCTTTATCAACCTGCTTGACTCGCCTTTCTTTGTATTCCAAGCAAGCATTAGTTTCGTAATTCCGAAATCGTCGTCCGCTCTGTAGTTAACCTCGAGTTTTTCTCCGCCATCAATTTCTATTACATCTCCACCGGGATGTTCAATATTTACTCTTGGATTTTTGTCTTCCTCCATAGTGATTTTAAAAACCCTTGACCTATATTTTCCGCTCTTATCTTCAACAAAAAAACTCCCGCTCGAGAGTATTCTGAACTCCGCCTTAATTTTCCCTTTTTCAGAGTTTACAGGAATGACATGCCCTTTCTCAATGACGAGATTCCCTCTATCTAGAAGCTTCAGGGGAGTTGCTTCAAATGCAACATTGGTTCCCTTTATAGCTTTTATATCTCCTGTGCTTCCCTTTATTTCCTGAGGAGGAATCTCAGTGTAATCGGGGTAGTTGTAATTTACTTTAATATCCGCAAGTTCAAGGAGATAGGGCTCTGTTGGTGGGAAGATTTTAGTGCTGAATAAAAAACTATGGAACTCTCTTGGTGAAAATATCAAAGAGGTTAGGGATAAAACAAAAACGGCGGCGATCGCCTTCGAGTAACTCCTTATTTTCTCTTTAGGAACGGCCGGAGATAAATCAAGCGATTCAATCCTACTAGCAACTTTGTCTATATGCGCACTGACAAGGGGCTTCGAAACGCCTAGTTTTTTCACGCTTTGAGTCTCCGCCATAAGAAGGGCGGCGTTTAATGTGTCTTCTCCCAGACCCGGAGAAACTCTCTCAAGCTCCTTTGCCAGTTCCGTTTTTCTCTCCTTTTTTAATATGGGAGGAAGCAGGAACTTTACAAACCCGAAAAACAAAGCCGCTATAGCTAAGGTTTTTAGGATAGAGAAATAAAGATTATTTGAGTAAATATGGGCAAAAAGAGAGATTAATCCCAGAGATGCACATAGAACCAATAAAAATTCTATCGTGCCATTTGTTAAACAAACCCTTTTTCGTTTCTTTTCTAGGCTTCTTAGAACTTTATCTAGAATCGCTTCTGAACCGGTATTCATCAAATAAAATAGTACCGCAGAGTTAGGCAAAAAGGAAACAAATTCGTGACATTTATTAACCTTATGCTATCATTATTGGTTAAAAAGAAGACTCTAGCTTTTCAAAAAAATGGGAAAAATCAATGGCATATAAAATCCTTCTTACAAAAAGAGTTGATTTTGCCGCTTCTCATCGGTATTGGAACCAAGAATGGAGTGAAGCAGAAAACAAAGCAGTCTTTGGCAAATGCACAAGTCCTTACGGCCATGGGCACAACTATATACTTGAAGTCACCCTTGAAGGGGAGGTTGACCCGGATACGGGTATGATAATAAACCTATACGATTTGAAACCAATATTAAGCGATGTCTTGAAGGATTTCGATCACAAGTACCTAAACGAAGACAATCCCGAATTTAAAGATTTAATTCCCACTACTGAAAATATCGCGAGGGTTTTGTGGGATTCCCTCGAGAAAAAACTTGGAGAGGATACAAACTGCAGGCTCTACAGAATAAGGCTTTATGAGACCCCGGATTTATATGTGGATTATTGGAGGGAGCGATGATAAATGAGATATGCACCTTAACCAGAATTTATCATTTCTCTGCCGCTCACAGGCTGCATTCAGAGAAATATTCTGAGGAGGAAAATCAGCGAATTTTTGGTAAATGTAATAATGCTAAAGGGCATGGACACGATTACTATATTGAGGTTAAGGTAACAGGAGATATTAACCCCGAAACGGGAATGGTGATAAACCTAAGTGAACTGGATCAAATCATGAAAGATGTTATAGACGAGCTTGACCATACAAGACTTGATATTGAAATCCCATTTTTTAGAGAGTTTCAGCCTTCTGGCGAAAACATAGTGAAATATATATGGCTAAAGCTTCAGCCCAAGATGAAGGTAGCAAGACTTTATCATCTAAAACTGTGGGAGACGCCGGATAACTATTTCGAGTATTTTGAGGAGGGAGAATAGGTAACATGAGCATCGAAAGTGCTGTAAGAGAAATTCTTTTTGAGATTGGAGAGAATCCGGATCGGCAGGGGCTCAAGGATACTCCCAACAGAATCTCAAGGATGTATAAGGAACTAACATCGGGCTATGGTGTATCGCCTAGGGAATTGGTTAATGGTGCGATTTTTGATGAAAAATACGATGAAATGGTGATTGTTAGGGACATAGAGTTTTATAGTCTCTGTGAGCATCATCTGCTTCCTTTTTTCGGTAAATGTCATGTGGCATATATTCCAAACGGAAAGATAATCGGGCTTAGCAAAATCCCAAGAATTGTTGAGGTGTTCTCCCGCAGGCTACAGGTTCAGGAGAGGATGACAGTTCAGGTCGCCGATTTTCTTGGCGATATTCTAAATCCAGAAGGAGTAGCGGTTGTTGCCGAGGCGTATCACCTATGTATGGCAATGAGGGGGGTTAAAAAGGCAGAAGCTAACATGCTAACCAGTTCAATGCGGGGAGTTTTTAAAGACGACGAAAGAACAAGGGCGGAGTTTCTAAGACTCATAGGAAAACATTGACAAAAAATGTAGGGGCGATCCCCCCGTGTTCGTCCTGCTTTGTATTCCCCCTGAGATCAGCTTTTAGGAAAGCACTGATGAAAGGTGAAGTAGTCGTTATAACCGGAGCCGGAAAAGGAATGGGAAAAGAGATCGCTCTTGAGTTTGCTAAAGAAGGGGCTTTTATCGCAATCTGCGCCAGAACACCTGAAGGTATTAAACAAACTGAAAGGGAAGTAAAAGAACAAGGAGGAGAGACGTTAGCTGTAATCTGCGATGTCGGAGATGAAAGGGAGGTTGAGAGATTTATCCAAAACGCATCCGAAATAAGCGGAAAAATAAACGTCCTCGTTAATAACGCTGGGGTTGTCTTTGTGGGGCCTGTATCTCATTTTGATACTTCCAAATGGGAACAGACACTTAGAGTAAATCTTACCGGCGCTTTTCTCCTTACCAAGCACGCACTTAAATTTATGGATGAAGGAAGCCATATATTTAATATAGCCTCAAACGCCGCTAAGATTGGGTTTCCTAATTGGTCCGCGTATTGCGCATCAAAATTCGGGCTTCTCGGATTTACAAATTCGCTCAGAGAAGAGCTAAGGGGAAGAGGAATAAAGGTTACTGCTATAATCCCCGGTCCCACCGATACGCCACTATGGGATGAAATTCCTGGAAATTGGGATAAAAAAAAGATGATAAAAGCCAGAGATATTGCTAGGATGGTAGTTAATGTATACAAACAACCTAAAGGAACCCTTACGGAAGAAGTTGTTATGATGCCGATAGGAGGAGCGTTATGAAAAACAAACCCCAAATACCAAATCACAAATCTCAAATGAAAGGAATTTGCCTTATTGTTGTTATTTGAAATTTGGTAATTGTGGTTTGCCATTATTGTTTGGGATTTGGTGCTTGAGATTTGGAGTTTGTAGTTCCATTTGTGGCTAGATATTAACAAAAAGGAAAAACAAAATGAGCCAAGCAAACGGAAAGAAACAAATCGTAAGCCCAACGGTTACCCACTCAAGAAGAATTCCTCCGGGGCAGGTTACAACTCAGAAATTCCCGGTTTATGACATTGGCCCAAGAGCGATCTTTAACAAGGGAAAATGGCGCTTTGTGATCAGTGAAAAAGTTAGATAAGAAAGAATGCTTACCTGGGACGATTTTATGAATCTTCCACGAATAGAGGTAGTTGCGGATTTTCACTGTGTCACCAGGTGGTCAAAGCAAAATATGCTCTGGGAAGGGGTGAGGACAAAAACTATATATGATTTGGTTGAGCCCGATTCCTATGCAAAATACTTGATGATTCACTGTATGGAAGGATATACAACAAACGTTCCAATTGAGGATTTTTTAAAAGAAGACTGTCTTTTTGCTTGCAATCTTAACGGCAAACCGCTTGAACCTGAGCACGGGTTTCCTTTACGCCATGTTATACCACAGCTTTACGCCTGGAAAAGTGCCAAGTATGTTTATGGAGTGGAGTTCATGCTCGAAGATGAACCAGGCTATTGGGAACTTAGAGGCTATCATATTCATGGCGATCCCTGGAAGGAAGAAAGATTTTGGGATGATGAAATGAAGGTCTGGGAGATAAGAAAAAAGAAATGATGATGCAAATAGTCGTAGTTGGACTTAGCTATAAAAATACTCTGGTTGAAATAAGAGAGAAGTTTTCTTTTATTCAGCCAACTCTTGAAATTGGGTTTGCTGAGTTACACAAGAAAGGGAACATTGAAGTGTGCTTGCTTTCTACCTGCAACCGCAACAATCTATTTGTTTATAAAGGAATACAAACGTGAATGAGAAGGCAGAGCCAGACCTAAGGTTAGTCTCTTAACTCCACCCAAAACGATATACCTAACACACATAGCACCAAACTAGCGAAGAAGGCTACCTATAATACCCTGTATCTATTTCAACGGTAAATATGCCGGGGTAGTCTTGGACGTACCTTCAAACAGACTACTTGCTGTTATTGTAATCTCCTAATGTGTATTACCAAAAGTTTGATCTTTTATCTCTCTTATCTTTCTTAGCACAGGCATTATGTATTTTTTGAACGTCTCCTGATTCTCAAGTCGTAGGCAATCACCCTAAAATTTTGAGTTATGTCAGGGTTTTCTAATATGTATCTCCATTGGTGATTATGGCAACCCGCGGTGTGCTGGCAAACTAGGGGAATGCCTTCATAGTTTTCTAAGAAGAAGACCTTATATTCTATACCTCCTACATCAACATAACGTGACGGGCAGTGTTTCCCGTACTAATACCCAAGATGCGTCTTCTGATGCTAATTCATTAAGAGTTGCCATCTTTAAATTAATTTAGACCTGTTCTGAAAGGCACTAGAGAGAGAAGATGAAGTTCTCCAGTGCCTTTCAGCAAAAGGGTATCTAAAGTCCTCGCAGTGTATCTCAACTATCCGAAATACACCCTCAGATGGAGGAAGCTCAGGTATGGATGCTTCCAATGACTTACGTACTGATTCAGCATCTTTACCATCCCACTCACAGAAGACTTTGTACAGAATCCAGTTTAAATTTCATATTCTCCTTCCCAATCTATCCTAACCTCTGTAGGAGAAATCATATGTCCTTTTACTGTACCTTTACCTTTTATACCTTTGAATTTGCCATTTCCACCATCAAGTATCCATGTTCCCTCTACCTTGACCTGTCCACCTGAGTTAAATGTTTTACCCTCAATCCTACCCCAATCTCTATCTCCATCTTTATCTATGTTGGTGTAGTATGCGTGGTATGTACTTTTATCTCCAATAATATCCGACATGTTCCAATAAGTGATAACAGCACCCTTCCATTTACCGTCTGAACAATCCTGTATCCCTGATACCTCCGCCAGATTTAGCTCATGGTTAGCCATATGTGGCAAAGATACGTTAGTTTGCCAATTCACTTTTCCAGTGAATCCTCCGGAAAACTTAGTCATTTTTAGTTCCCTCCTTTTTGATATGTTTGTACTTATCGCAAGCGTTGTGCCAAGATTGAAAAAAATTGAAGGATTTAGAGATGAGCTAAGATAAAATGTACCAAATACAGCCAATTAAACAGTTTTACAACAGGGATTTTGTATCCTTGGCGATGTCTGGTTTGAGTACCAATAGTGTAAACTATTGTTTACATATTTTTATCCTTAGAGTTGACTCTCGCTATAACTACCTAAAAACATTGGACTTCTGTTGTGTAAACAAAAGTTTCGGACTAAAAGACAAACCATCAACTAAAGTTGACACTTTTCAATAACTAGAAATCTCTGATTGTTAATATCTCAATTGGTAACTATTCAGCTACTGATTAAAGGTTCGAAGGAATTTATAGATAATATATCTCGTGCTTGTTCTGCATCTTGCTTTAAGGAAATACATCTTTTAGCTGCCACGGACGGCAGCTATTTTCAATATTTATTTAGGTTTAATAATGGCGATTATCCCAAATCTCTTAGTACCTTCCTAGCCTTTTCGGGCTCGTGTAGTGTGCCCAGCTTTTCGAAGATGTGGAGAGCCTGGGTAGTATATTTCTTTGCCTTATCTTTTTCCCCTTTTTCTTTGTATAACCTTCCTAAGCTAATATAACTCTTAGCAAGCTCGTTTTTTGCTCCTATTTCTTTAAGGATTCTAATGCTATCTTCAATATAATTTTTAGCCTTATTAAAATCATTTCCACCGTATATTTCCCCTAAGACTCTATAAGCCATTCCCTCCCAGTGTCTAAAGCCGCTCTCTTTACTGATCTCTAAAGCTCTTTTTATCGTTTCCAGAGCTTTATCCCTTTCACCAATGGATAAATAAGCCTCTCCTAAATAGATGCTGGTTACAACTTCTTGAAGTTTCAGTCCAAACTGTTTGCCCTGTTGGATAGCTTTCTCCATACACTCTATTCCCTTCTTTAACTGACCGTCCTTATAATAAGCCGCGCCAAGAAATCCTGTAGCAAATGTAGCAAATATCGGTGGGGGAGACATTTCGAGACACCTTTCACAGTACTTAATCGCTATGTCCCATTCTCCTTTTTCTAAATGGGGAAGAGCGGCAAACCAGCATGCCAATGCCATGAGGTTGTTGTCTGATATTTCTTCACTTTTTTTCAGAAGCTTTTGTATATAGTTTATGCTTTTATCCCAGTTACCCGTAAACCAATAATATGCTCCTATGGCTTCGAAAGCCCTACCAAGCCAATAATGCTCTCCCAGTCTCTCTAGAATTTTTACACCTTTTTGGACGATGGGAATCACCTTCTTAAATTCACCCTTGTACAAATAGTTATATCCTTGCCTTACGGATGCTAATCCAATAATTCTTTCATTTTTTGTTAACTCAGCTAGTTCAATCGACTTCGTACAGTACCGAATTGCATATTCAAGGTCTCCCCTCACTGAATAATAAAATCCCATTTTAAAGTAGTATTCTGCCAGCCTGTCTTTATCCCCAAGCTCTTCTACTATTGGTAGATTCTTTTCTAAGGTTCTTATATGTTCTTTAAATCGATTCATAAGACGCATAACTCTTGCCTGCTTTATGAATATATCTACCCTCTTTTCTTTATTTGCCCTGGTATTAGGCATCTTATCCAGTCTCTTAAGAGCTTCTTCATAGTATCCTACGCATCCTCGGTAGAATAAATCTTTGCAGACTTATCCCCTGCTAAGGTCAAATAATCTACTGCCTTTTCATCCCTGGTGCTTCTCCTATAGTGATATGCTAATAGCTCATAATTCTCTTCCAGTTTATCCCCATATAAGTCCTCTAATATCTCTCCTATCTTTCCGTGTAATTCTTTTCTTCTTTTAATAAGGAGGCTATTATAAGCTACTTCCTGTGTAAGGCTGTGTTTGAATCGGTATTCTAAGTCTGGAAAGAGGCTTTTCTCATATATTAGCTCTAAACCTTTTAGCTGAGTAAGATAATCCTGAAGCTCTTCTTCTATCTCAATTATCTCTTTTAGCAATTTATAGCTAAATTCCCTACCAATAACAGAGGCATATTGAAGTGTCCTTTTAAGATTCTCTTCCAACCTGTCAATCCTCGCCATTATAATGTCCTGTATAGTATCAGGTACATCCACCTCTGCTATACTCTTGCTAATACTGTAGCCATCTTCTCTTCTAACAATTATCTCTGACTCAATGAAAGACTTAATAATCTCTTCTACATAAAAAGGAATTCCATCGGCTTTGTTTGTAACTAATTTAATTAGCTCTCCAGTTACTCTTTCACTATCTAAGATTGATTTTATCATCTCCTCTACTTCCTTATCTGACAGCCGACTTGGAGCAATTTGAATGTGATAGGATTTTTCACTCCATTTAGCCCTGTAACCGGGGCGACTTGTAAGAATTAGCATTATCTTACTGCTGGGTATATTATCTATAAGGAAGGTCAAAAACTCCTCAGATGCACCATCTATCCAGTGAAGATTCTCAACCGCTACAACAAGTGGTCTCAAGTTGCTATCGGCTAAAATTATATTCTTTAAGGTCTCAAGTGTCCTTTTCCTTTTATCTCTTAGGTCTAAGCTCTTAAGAAGAGCATCTGTCTCAATTGAAAGTATGTCGTAGAGGAAAGGAATACTCCCCTCTAAGTTTGGGTCTATATCTCTTATCCCTTTCTCTATATTCTTTCTTATCGTTCTTTCAGTATCTAGATTATCTATTCGAAACCTCTTTTTTATAATATCTGTAACAGGTAAATAAGAGATCGATTTTCCATATGAAATACATCTACCTTCTAAGTAAAGTATTTTTTCATCTTCTATGAGTTTCCTAAACTCGTAAAGAAGCCGAGATTTACCTATTCCTGCATCACCTATTATGGTTACAACCTGTCCCGCCCCTTCCTTCACCTGCTCCCAGCATTCCAGCAAAAGCTCTACTTCCTTCTCTCTTCCCACAAGCGGAGTCAGCCCTTTAGTGATAGAAACATCAAACCGGCTCCGAACACCACTCTCATGGAGCACACGATACACATCCAACGGAGTTGAAAATCCCTTTAACGTGTGCAGGCCGAGGTAATGGTACTCGAATAATCCCTCAACCAGACGATATGTGGCAGAACTGATCACCACCGTATAAGGCTCTGCTACACTCAGCAGCCGAGCAGCAATGTTAGGTGTCCCACCCACGATCTCTATAGGTTCCCGCGTATCTTTTACTTTCATTTCTCCTATTACCATAAGACCTGTATGTATTCCTACGCGCACCTGTAGTGGTAATTGTACTTGTGTGTTCTCTAGGGGCAGTTGACCAAACGCATCTACAATCTCCAACCCTGCGCATACTGCCCTTTTTGCATCATCTTCATGTGCCGACGGATAACCAAAGTAGACCAACAGCCCATCATCAAAGTATCTTGCTATGCGTCCCTCAAAGCGGCTGACCAACTTTGAGGAGACATCGAGATGGGTACGCATTACCTCCTGCAGGTCTTAAGGATCAATCTGTTCCGACATAGACGTAAAACCCCTACTAAATCACAAAACATAACCGTTAGATGGCGGCGCTCGGGCTGTCGTGAACCCTGAGCCGTGAGCCTAGTCGAACGGTCGAAGGGCCGAACTGTCTTTTTAGGTCTGATGTGCCTGCCCTTGTCTTTTTGATTGCCCGGCTCTTTATCTATGTCGGTAGATCTGGAGGTTAGAGCCTCATTATATTTCTTTAATTTTTTTATCAGCCCTTGCCTTGTAAGCCCCAGAATCTTGGAAGTCTTTTGCTTATTCCCCCTGTTTTTCTCCAGGACTTCTTTTATCAAACGAATCTCATATTCCTCTACCACCTCTTTAAGAGATTGGTTTTCTTCCTCAGTATGAGCGTATTGCAATATGTTCATACCCAATACAGGATTTTTTCGGGCCACACTTCTCACGTTTTCTGAGAGATCGCTTTCATCAATAACATCATTATCGGCCAAAATTGCCGCACGCTTTACCTCATTCTCTAACTCTCTTACATTTCCAGGCCAACTGTAGTTAACAAGGCAATCCATTGCCTCAGAAGAAAAATGCATAGAGCCCCTTCCTAATTTGTTTGCAAAGCTACTTAAGAAATACTGGGCGAGAAGGGGGATGTCCTCCTTCATTTCACGAAGCGGAGGCATATGAACAAGGACTACATTTAGCCGGTAATACAGGTCTTCACGGAAGCTCCCCTTCTTTATCTCATTCTTTAAGTCTTTATTTGTAGCCGCAAGAACCCTTACATCTACATTAATCGCACTTCTCCCTCCAACCCTCTCCATTTTTCTCTCCTGAAGCACACGAAGGAGTTTTGTCTGAGCAGGAAGGCTCATGTCTCCTATTTCATCCAGAAACAGCGTCCCACCGTTTGCCATCTCAATCTTTCCTACTCTCCTTTCTACCCCTGTAGCTACCCCCTTTTCAATGCCAAAAAGCTCACTCTCAAGTAGGCTCTCCGGCAGTGCCCCACAGTTAATGTCTATGAAAGGTTTCCCAAAGCGTGAGCTATTGTAGTGGATTGTACGCGCCACAAGTTCCTTTCCCATCCCACTTTCTCCAGTAATAAGGACGCTCAGAGGACTGTCGGAAATCTTTTCTATTAACCTTACTACCTCCTGTATTCTCGGACTTGTTCCTATAATGTTGTTTACAAAGAACCTGCCCTTGGCTTTTTCTCTACCTTCACTCTTAGGGTTCATAATAACGTTCCTTTATTTTATTAACCGATTATTAGGCATATTCTGCTCCTTGTCATGCCCGAATGCATCAATCGAGCATCCATAAACGGCTAAATACTGGATTCCCGCTTAAGACATGCGGGAATGATAACATGAAAAAGTTGTGCACCTCTGGCGATAGATTTGATAAACTATCGCTGGACCAAAAACCAAAATAGGAGGTGCACGATATGAAATATATAGGGATTGACAATCATAAGCAATATTTTGTAGCCTCAGTGG
>JACPIY010000010.1 GCA_016187835.1 Deltaproteobacteria bacterium
AAAAAGTAGGGAACGCATATATGCGTTCCCTACATAGAAACAAATTCCCCACAACCTGCTCGTAACTCAAACCTATGTTAATTCTATGTTCTTTAACTGCATAAAAAAGAAGGTCATTGCGAGAAGCCCTTCGGCAAGCTGGATAGGGTCTCTGGTCGGTTGAAGTAGATGAAAGACAGATAAGCCAGGTAATGCGTAATCTCCTGATAAATGCAGACAAGGCTATGCCTGAAGGCGGGACAATCAGGATATGTGTTGAAAATAAGAGGTTGGATGAGACCTATTCTCTTCCTCTTGAAAATGGAAGGTATGTAAAAATAACAATAGAAGATCAGGGAATTGGCATACCAGAGGAGCACCTCTCAAAGATATTTGATCCATATTTTACTACAAGGGAAAAGAGCAGTGGACTGGGGCTCGCTTCAGTGCATTCAATAATAAAGAATCATGATGGTTATATAGGGGTAGAATCAGAGATAGGGGTAGGGACAAAGTTTTATATTTATCTTCCTGCGATGGAAGATAAAGAAATGATCGGAGATGAGGATCAATTTATGGGGGTTAAGGGAACAGTATTGGTAATGGATGATGAACTGGTGGTTAGAGATATATTTGGAGAGATATTGAATCATCTGGGATATGGAGTCGAGTTTGCAAAAGACGGCGGTGAGGCGATAGAGATATACGAAAAGGCAAAGGATAGAGGAACCCCCTTTGATCTTGTAATAATGGATTTAACTATACCGGGGGGGGTATGGGAGGAAAGGAGGCAATAGAGAGACTGCGGAAGATTGACCCAGGGATTAAAGCAATAGTATCAAGTGGATATTCAAACGATCCCATTATGTCCGATTACAGGAAATATGGATTTAGGGGAGTTATCTCTAAGCCCTATAAAATAGAAGACTTGAGTGAAATAGTTGGTAGAGTTACGAATGAAGGTGAATAAGAAACTAACCCGTTTTCCGAAAACCCTTTTTCTGCTCTTGGAAATTTAATTAAGACGCCTTCGTTTTTTCCTGCTTTTTCACACTGAGCAATTCCAGCATCTTGCCTATGTCCGTTGTCGGAAGCTTGCATTCGTAATTAAGGCAAACATAAGCTGTTGCTTTGCCACCCAGGCTTGATTGGCGTTTGGTAAACTCCGCAATGCTGGCTATATCATGAGTTTCTTTTTCGGTCGGACGGAGAAGCACTATCTTATTCGGAATAAATTGCTTTCTCAGTGCATCTAACATAGCTTCCGTATCCTCTGCCTGAGAGTTACCTACGATGACAACCTCATAAGAGGGTCCCACTCCAAAATCTAGGGCAACCATGAGTTGTGTATATGCGGCCGGGTATTGTTTCACTACGTTTGAAAAAAAACTTCCGATCCTTGCCGCTTTTTCTTCAAAGTCGGAATTTGACGTTATTCGTCCAAGCTTTAATAGATTTAGCATTGCCACGGAGTTTCCGGATGGCACGGCACCGTCGTAACTCTCCTTTTGACGCACAATCAGTTCTTCACGATCATCTGAAGCAAAATAAAACCCACCGTTTTTATGATCCCAAAACTGTTTTATCATATTGTTATTTAACTGAAGAGCGGTCTGAAGATAGCTTACATCAAATGTGGCTTCATAGAGTTCGAGCAGTCCCCAAATCAGAAAAGCATAGTCATCCAGGTTTGCTTGAATGCCCGCATCGCCGTTCCGATAGCGATGTAAAAGCCGTCCGTCGGCTTTTAGCATATTCTTAAGGATAAAATCTGCGGCGCGTTTAGCGGCCTCAGCATACTTGGGTTCATTAAAAGCACTAGCCCCTTTTGCAAAAGCCGCAATCATAAGACCGTTCCAGTCGGTAAGAATCTTATCGTCCTTGTGGGGATGAATCCTTTTTTCACGCACAGAAAAGAGCTTTTTTCGTGCAGCCTCAATGCGCCTTTCAAGTTCTTGCTCTTGCATGCTAAGAAGGGAGGCAGAGTCCGCGGATGACCTTTTTAGATAGAGGATGTTCCTTTGGGTTTTTCTTCCGGTTGCCTCCTCGCTGAAATTGCCCCCCCTTTCAACATTAAAAACCTTAATAATCAAATCGGCATCCTCTTTCCCCAAAACCTCCCGTATTTCATCCTCAGTCCAGAGATAAAACTTTCCCTCTTCTCCTTCACTATCGGCATCTTCGGCAGAGTAAAAACCGCCTCCTGGCGCCGTCATATCCCGTAGGACATAGGTAAAAATCTCACGTGCCGTCTTTTCGTAATCTTTCTTTCCCGTTGCTTGATAGGCCTCTGTGTAAGCCATTGCGAGCATTGCCTGGTCATAGAGCATCTTCTCAAAATGTGGTATTAACCACTCAGGATCAGTAGAATAGCGATGAAAACCAAATCCAATGTGGTCATACACACCGCCTCGGCGCATGGCATCTAGGGTTTTTTCTACCATCTCAAGTGCCTTATCCTCATCGCTGCGCTTCCAGTATCTGAGCAGAAAAAGAAGGTTGTGTGGTGTCGGAAACTTTGGAGCACGACCAAAGCCGCCATGGACAGTATCAAAGCTTTGAGAAAGCCGGCTGTATGCGACTTTAAGAGTGGATTTGTCTAATTCTTCTCCTTTTGTGTTGTTTGATACCTTTGCCGCCTGCTGGAGGGCGGAGGTGATTTGATTGGCCGAATCCAATACTTTATCACGCTCTGTTTTCCAAATCTCTTTGACACGAGGTATAAAATCCAACATCCCGGCTCGTCCGAAACGGTTTTCCTTTGGGATGTAAGTAGCCGCATAAAAGGGTTTTTTGTCAGGGGTCATGGTGATGTTAAGTGGCCAGCCGCATCCTCCTTTCGAAAGCATCTGGCAGACGGTCATATAGATATTATCTATATCGGGGCGTTCTTCCCGGTCTACTTTAATGGAGACGAAAGCGTCATTCATAAGTTTTGCTACTTCTTCATCCTCGAACGACTCATTCTCCATTACATGACACCAGTGACATGTTGAATATCCGATGGACAGGAATATCGGCTTATCTTCTTCTTTAGCCTTCTCAAATGCCTCTTCTCCCCAAGGATACCAATCCACGGGATTATACGCATGTTGCAGCAAGTAAGGACTCTTCTCAGATATTAATCGGTTAGGTTTTTTCATTGTTTTTGACTCGGATGCCTGAAGAATTGATTCTTTAATGTGGTTCTCCAAAACCCCTCCCTCTTTGATCGCTACCTCTCCCCCGAGGACTACTAAAAAGGATACTATGAACAACAGAATAGTTCCACTAATGTATTTCGATATTAAGACAATATCTTTTCCTCTTGTTGATTCCATCCTGCCCCTTTCCTCCCTGTTAGAGAAATAATCTCTCAATTTCTTATTATTCTAAAATTATATGTGGTGGTTAGCAAACAGCTTTAGTATGAGAAATAACATATATATTGGATTTAATCTTTTTGTCTAAAAATCAGAAGCTCAAAACATTCTATGGTAATATAAAGTGAGTTCGGTATAAGGGCAGAACTGTAAGGGGATTCTCGTTGAATTAATCTATTACACGATTGATAGATAGTTTAGCATTGGGTAGGTAACGAGTCCCTTCGACTTCGCTCAGGACATGCTTGCTCGTTACCACCTAGACCACCAGCAAGCCTGCCCTGAGTTCGTCGAAGGGACTGGAGGTTTACTCTTAATTTTCCCCATTGATGATAAGTTATATCGAACTCCCGTTAATATGAGTTCTGAGACCGCAGGCAATCGAAAAGTCAGGCTGGATTATGCAACTGAAGCAATATGATTGGAGGTAATTATGTTGGAGCTTTTTAGGAGAATATTTAATCAGAATGAAGAATCTTTAACTTCCAAAGAAGACCGTCAGGAAAAATTAGAGATAGCGACCTGCGTAATTCTACTCGAAGCGGCCACAGCGGATTCTGAATTCTCCGAAGAAGAATTGCAAAGAATTATTAGTCTTTTGAAGGTCATGTTTCAGATGACGGATTCATCTGTGAATGAACTTATTGAAACCTCGAAGAGAGAACGCGAAAACTCTCCTGGGCTTTGGCACTTTACCAACCTGATTAATGAAAACCTCAGCATAGATGAAAAATATGAATTAATGGAGATGGCCTGGAGGGTGATTTATTCAGACGGAACTCTTGATAGGTTTGAGAACTACATAGCACACAAGTTACTCAATCTACTTAACCTGGATCACTCCAAGTTCATTGAGCTTAAGTTGAAGGTTAGGAATAATAGTAGTTAAATATATTGTGCTTAAGACCATCCGCAATTCTCACGGCTTCATAACTTTCAACTCGGAGAATTCCCAGATGGTTTTGTTCTGGACATCCGGCGGTGAGTTGCCGGTAAGACCTATAAAGCCGCCGTCCTTTGGGGGCTGACCCTTGAAGGTCACGGCTTCAGCATCGTTGATATAAACTGTTGCCTGGTTTCCCTTTGTTACTAAGCGAAGTTGATTCGACACTCCAACCCCCTTCTTGAGAGCAGCACTTTGACGCCATGGCACCGGGTCTAAAACGCGGCTGTTTGTCCAGTGCTTGACTGCAAACCAGCCATCGCCGCTGACCAATAAGTAGTAGTAGTCCTTATAGTCCATAGCCCAGAATACAAGGCCACCACCGTAGTTTGTATTGTCGCTCTTTGCAATGCTTACATTGACCCGAACATCCATATCCTCGAAGAGATTAGCTTGGTTTAAGGCAGTAAAGCTATTGTTAAGCTCGGGTTGCAGGATGAGCTTGCCGTTTTGGACACTCAGGTTTGAGCTGTGTGCTCCCCAGGCGGGGTCTAAGGTCGCAAAGTTGTCTTGGAAAAGGATTTGACTTGATTCGGGTAGTTCTTTAGTAGGTGGAACATTAACCTCGACTGTAACGGTTCTTTCAACCGTTTTGTTCTCTTCATTTCTTGCGATTAATGCATAATTCGTGGTTTCTTGTGGATTAACTGTTTGTGTACCAGACAATGAGACTTTTCCAATACCACTTATTTGTACTTCACTTGCATTTGAAGTCCTCCATTCTAAAGTAGAAGAACCACCCTTTTCTATTCTTGTAGAGTTGGCTATGAAGTAGGCGATCTCAGGAGACGGGGAGGAAGAAATAACTTTTTTATAAATTATAACGGCGGCGATAATTAATAGAATAACACCGACTCCCGCAAAAATTCTGGTCAATTTTCTGGGTTCGTCTAGTACGGGAATATCTTTCTTCGGCTGAACCTTAAGTTCCTCTTCATGAATGGGATAGCGCTCTTCTTCCTTCATGATTCTCTCGGCTTGAACTTTCTTTTCCTCTTGTGTCTTCACCGACTCTTGTTTCACAATTTTCTCTTGTTCTTTACGCTCGGCTTCCTCCCTTGCAGCTTTATCTTTTATCTCGCGCTCCATTCGCTCCTGCTCTAGCTGTTCGGCTTCCCTTTCCCCCTTTAGCCTTTCAATGTCTGTCTCAGGCTCAGGTTTTTCTATCAGGTTCCAACTTAATACGAAATTTTCTACACTAAGATTGTTGTTCAGAAGGTCTTCAACCAGTCTGGTAAATATCCCTTCTTTATCACTTAAACTAGAATGAGGATTTCTCATAATTCCAAAGGCTTTATTGTAGATTGTCCCAGGAATGCTCCCCTTTTTATAATAATCAAATAACATATCTATCTTTGCCTCAAGTTCTGCTCTTTTTTTCCTCGCATCTTCGACCTGTTTAATCCCCTGCGGCGCTTCCATGTTTTTAGGGTCTAATTCAAGCACATTGTTCCAGGCGTCTAATGCCTCATCGAGCCTTCCTTGATTCTCTAATTCTTTAGCGCGACTCGATAAGCTTTCAATTTCCAATCTCTTTTTTTCCAGGGTCTTAATACTTTTGGCTATAACAATCTCACCCTTCTCATCTATCCCCCACTTCATAGGCACCTGCTGGCCTTTCGTCTCGGCTTTGACATTTTTAGAAATGTATTTATAAAGCTCCTCTACAGATATATAGCCATCCCCGTCATGGTCGGCTTCCCCTTCTTCTAAGCCCTTGACTAAATTGTAAGTGAAAATTCCATGCCCTATATCATCACGCTCTCTTGCCCTTTCAAAGGCTTGAGAGGCTGAAATTATTACCTTTCCCTGACCCGAAATCTGCTCAAAGGATTCAGCAGGCACGTCCCCGCTTCTAAAGGACTGTCCCGCCGCCCCGCTAAAGCAGCTATCAATGATGAAGACTATGCGCTTACAATCACTTTGGTCAATTATTCTCCGAATATGCTCCAGGTGAATTGAGGTTGCTAGGAGTCTATCGGTTTTTGTGTTTCGAGCGGCAAGGCATAGGTTGGCGGACTTGTCTAGTTTTCCGTGTCCCGCAAAATAGATAAAAACCAAGTCGTCTCTTTTGGCTTCATTGAGTGTTATTTCGAGGTTTTCCTCAACCTCGGACTTTGGTTTCCCGGTAAGAAGGACTACATCCTCTTTTGCAAACTCCCCAATGTCTTGGTTTACTAGAATGTCGTAAATTGCCTTTGCATCTTTTTCAGCGTATTTAAGCTGATCGAACCCTGTGTCTTCGTATTCGTTTATGCCGATAACCAGGGCTTTCTTTTTACCCATGTTTCAATGCCTCAGGCTTGGATGCCAACTATTTTCCATATTTTGCTATGTGCTTTTCATATAAGCTTAAAATATCGTCTTTTGATGCCGCGGATATTCTCATTTCCCCGCCGTCAGGGAATTTGAGGGTAATTTCAGTAGAATCCTTTCTACGTTGGTACCAGTGCATGACTATTTGACCTACAAGAACCATCACCTCAACTCCTGTTTTGACAGTCAACATATCGAACGTCTCGAGGAAACCTCCACGGTGTCCTTTTTCCTCCGTTTCCACCTTTAGAGGCTCTACTGTTCCGGTATCTAATGCGCGTTTAATCTGTACATAGAGCTGGCGGCACTCTTCCTGCCATTCACTGTCTTGCGGCGAATAATCTTTAGATTCAAGCTTAATAACCAGAGGTAAATTTGACGAGTCTATCTTATCCATGTTAACCCCTCCCCGCTTGCTAGTACTTTGATTATATCAGTCTGATAGAAGCTAGGTCAAGTGGACGAAGCTAAGAGACAAAGCAAACAAAATTAATCGGCAAGTGAAGCGTAGCCGCTCAAAATTGGTTCTACATTTTGTTTAGTATCTCTGTATAAGCGCAATGTCGCTTGGTTATTCAACCTCTCCCCTTACCAATTTCTTCCAAATCCACCCCTCGTCCCCGCTCTGGGTTCTAATTTTTATCCAATTCCCACGCTCGTCGAGCTTTTCAATTACATCACCAGATTTAACCACAAAAGCTACAGGATACTTCTTGTTAGGTCCTTTTCTAAGGTTGGCAGCCGGTACAGTAAGTGCAAGTATCTGTTTCTCGGAAGGAGGTTCCTTTATTGTTTCCCTTTCTACCTCGTTTTTACTTGGGTTGCTTTCAATAGCTTCGTATTTAATTTCATTAATGATTTCTTCTTCATTTGCACTTTTTGCCTCTTGAATTCTTGAATCAATTAATTCCTTGTCTCCCGGATTTTCTCTTTTAGGAATTTCCCAAGAATATACGGTTTCTGATTTTGAACTTACCTGAGTTTTTTTACTCTCCTTTCCATCATTAAAAAACATAAAAAAGAGATACACGAATATTACAAGCATGATGATATAGGTTATTTCTTTATGCTTTATTGCAGAATTCATGGGTGATTGTATAGAGTTTTTTGCAGGGTGTTTGAAAAAGGAAGATGCACTATCGGATAAACTATCTGGAGGCTTCTTTTCTATCGGTGCTCGTTCTTCTGATTTATTGGTGAAGGTTGATTTCTTGTCGTCTAAAATGCTCATATCAATAAAAGTATCGGATATGCTATTTTGCTGCTTTATAAGTCGGGAATGAAGCTCTTGTAGTTCTTTTTTATGCAACTTGCGTGTTGAGTCCAAATTATCAATGTACTCTTTAGTTCTTTTCTCTAAATCATCTTTTATCTTTCTTGAATAGTTCAGGTGGACGTTGAGAAGAGCTATCATCTCTTTAATGTATGTGTTTAATTTCTCTCCTAGTTCTCCATTTTTTTCAACTGATTTTAGAGAAAGCTTGCTGGTTTCTTCCTCAAGATCTAGTGAATTTTTGACGAATCCGGCTAGATTTTCGTGAAACTCTTTTAATCTGTTTTCAAGATATAAAATATAGTCTTTTGATATGTTTTCAGACTGTGAAATAAGCCTGATGGTTTTAGAGAGTCGAATTAAATCCAACTCAAAATTTAAAGAGAGATTTTTTAATTTTTCTTTCTTTAAGTTTTCTATTTCTTCTGAACTTTGAGGCTTGTCCGAAGCCGCATTAATTGTGTAGCTCTTCAAGTTAGAATCACCCTAAAATTGAATTTATCTCTTCTTTGCAATCATCTCCTTAAAGACTTATTGCTCGTTACTTGCTATCCTGGAGTTATATTAGATTTGGCCTTATTATAACTAAAGTTAGATAGAGTAAAAAGGGTACAAGAAGAAAAGAAAGATTCTCAATCTTAAGTCCATAATTATCTTTAATTTATTAACGAGCTTTTGGTGCAATTTTTCAAGATTAGCGGAGATCTTTGGACCTCCATTTTGATGATGACGTTACCACATGTTACCCGCTTAATATATGCGGCTGCAAGCTCAAATGGGAATCCTGTATGGAATTCTAATAGATCCATTTAATAGCTAACTCCCTTCAGCAAAGTTCAGGACTGGCTTCATCTCTACTTCAGATCCCAAGTATCCCCTACGGTTATGTTCTTAAGCCGCACTCGCGTTTATTATGTGCTTTTTGTCGTTTTATCTACAGTCGGATCATGAGCAAAATAACAAAAAAAACTTTCTTCTCTGGTTTACCACAGATAAAATAAATATATAGTGAGTTCGATATAGCTTTTAAAAATGTAGCCGAAAGCTTTATTCCTCTAAATATTCAATTGTAGAGATGACCCGGCGGGTCGTCTCTACGGTATATGATATGGGATCTCAGCTGGCTGCTACATTTCGTCGAACTGACGCAGGTGTAGTTCCTTTAGCAGGAGTGAATGTTGAAGAATCTGGTTAAAAACGGAAGGCGCGTCGCCATAATCTATGGGCTGAGAACCCCTTTTATAAAATCGGGAACCCTTTTTAAAAACCTCTCTTCCCTCGATTTGGGGAAAATCGCTACGGTCGAACTAATAAACCGCACGGAAATTGATCCAGAGGAAATCGACGAAGTCATATTTGGTACGGTTATTCCTACTGTTAAAACGCCAAACCTTGCAAGGGAAATTGCGCTGGGCAGTGGGGTTCCAACCTCAACTCCGGCGTATACCGTAACAAGGGCATGTGCCTCTGCGAATCAGGCAATTACAAACGCCGCAGAGAGCATTTTAAGCGGAAGTTGCGACATAGTAGTTGCAGGCGGCGTAGAGTCAATCTCCGATTTTCCGGCTCTATTTTCCAAAAGATTTAGAGCGAGTCTCTACGACTCTTACAAAGGGAAAAATCTCATACAGAAGATAAAACCTTTTTTGGCGCTTCGTTTTCGTGATTTAACTCCAGATGTTCCAGCAATCGCGGAGCTCTCAACCGGTCTTACAATGGGAGAATCGGCAGAAAAAATGGCAAAGGAAAATCATATAACCCGTGAAGAGCAGGATGCCCTTGCATACCGAAGCCATAAGCTAGCTTTCGAAGCGACGGAGCATGGAAGGTTAGGTGAGGAGATTATCCATACTTTTATTCCTCCTGATTTTTCAACGGTTGTGGCTTCCGACAACGGAATTCGTCAGGAGACGAGCATTGAATCCCTATCAAAACTTACTCCAGTGTTTGACAAAAAATACGGCACGATAACGGCCGGGAATTCCTCTCCTCTTACGGATGGAGCATCGGTGCTTCTTCTTATGGCTGAAGAAAAAGCAAAAGCTCTTGGTTACGAACCTCTAGGGTATATCCGCTCTTACGCTTATGCGGCACTTTCTCCAGAGGATCAGCTTCTTATGGGTCCGGCTTATTCAACCCCACTTGCTCTAGATCGCGCTGGACTTACAATGAGGGATATTGATTTAATCGAGATGCACGAAGCCTTTGCTGCCCAGGTTCTTTCGAACATTCAGGCTTTGTCTTCGAGAAGATTTGCAGAGGAAAAGCTGGGAAGAAGCGAGCCGGTTGGAGAAGTTGATATGGAAAAATTTAACGTCATGGGCGGTTCGATTGCGATTGGTCATCCATTCGGTGCAACCGGAGGAAGGGTTACAATTACGATACTTAACGAGCTAAAGAGGCGGAGCGGTAATTTTGGTTTAGTCTCTGTCTGCGCTGCCGGCGCTATAGGGGTATCAATGGTTCTAGAGAGAGAGTAAGTAAAGCCGAAGCTTATTATTAGTGGTAGCATCATCTCTCCGTTCATCCAGCTTGTCGAAGGATGATGTCTCTTAGATAGGAGAGCGTAGTGCTCAGGACAGGCTTGGCGCGGCAATGTAGGGGTTCAAAATTTTGAACCCCTATTTGAGCTGTTCATACTTTTAGTTTTTATTGCTGAGTGAAATCAGGGGTGAATTAATGAACGCCATTTCGTTTCAAGTAGATAACAGTGGAGTTGCCGTTATTACGATAGATGTGCACGGCGAAGAAGCGAATAAGCTTTCAAGTCAAGATATGCTCCAGATCGAAGAGTTTTTAAACCGGGTAGATGATGTTAGGGAGATATTAGAGAATGAGAAGGAAATAAAAGCGGTTGTACTTATAAGCGGCAAAGAGGATAACTTTATAACGGGTGCAAACTTGGGTGAGTTTTTAAAAATTGCCTCGGTTGAAGAGGGAAGATCGCTCAGCCTTAAAGCTCAAGAGGTATTAAGTAGAATTGAAAATTCCAGAGCACCGTTTATAGCTGCGATACACGGGAGATGTCTTGGTGTGGGACTTGAGATCGCTCTTGCCTGCAGGTTCCGAATTGCCACGGATGCCCCGAAAACGTTGTTTGGCCTGACAGAAGTCGAACTGGGTTTAATTCCCTGTGGAGGCGGAACCCAGAGGCTTCCTAGACTTGTGGGTATTCCTCATGCTCTTGATATGATTCTTACTGGGAAGATCGTGGATTGGAAACAGGCCATGGAAACGGGGCTTGTTGATGAGGTAGTGCCAAAGGACATACTCATTGATATTGCAAAGAAACGTGCTGTTGAAACCCTTGAAAAGAAGCTAAAACCACATCGTCCAGCTAAGAGAGGCTTTGGTGAACTAATCATTGAAAAAAACCCTGTTGGTAGAAAATTACTTTTTAATAAAGCTAGAAAAAGGGTTGTGAATAAAACGAACATTAATTACCTGGCGCCACTTATGGCGCTTGAAGCGGTTGAAGTGGGAATGAATTCGAGCTTTAATAGAGGACTTCATGTTGAATCCGTCTATTTTAGTGAGCTTGTTCTGAGTGATGTTTCACGCCACTTGATTAATATATTTTTAGCTTGTGATGATATAAAAAAAGACCCTGTAACCCAAAACACAGAGATAAAACCCAGGAAGGTAGAAAAAATAGCTGTTGTGGGTGCAGGGTTTAGGGGCAGAGAGATTGCCGCTATCTCTGCCGACATAGGTGTTAGGGTGAGGCTAAAAGATAAAGATATGAAATGCGCTGGAGAAGCGCTCAAATCCTGCTACGACTATTTTGAAGAAGGATACGGTAGGCAAAGCATCACACGAAATGAGATGGAAAAGAAGTTAGATCTAGTAAGCACTACATCGGATTACACGGGATTTCGTATGGCTGACTTGGTTATAGAAGCAGTACCCGAAGATTTAGAGTTAAAGCGTAAGGTATTTAAAGAGGTTGAATCTGTAACCAGGGAGGATTGTATATTCGCTTCTAGTACGCCTTCCATACCCATTTCTCAAATTGCGGCTAAAGCAAAGCGTCCCGGTAACGTTATAGGTATGCACTTTTTTTCTCCGGTTCATAGAACCCTTCTTCTCGAGATTGTTGCTACAAAGGATAGTTCGGAAGTGGCGATTGCCACGGCCCTTGAGTTTGGGAAGCGTCTTGGGAAAACCCCAATTGTCGTGAGTGACGGAGCAGGTTTCTATACGACCAGGATTTTTACTCCCTACCTGAACGAAGCCATACGTCTTCTGGGTGAAGGCGCTACCATTGAGGATGTTGATACGGCTATGGTTGAGTTTGGATTTCCCGTGGGCCCCCTAACGCTTATTGATGAGGCGGGAATTGATGGAATTGCAAAGATAATGGCAATAATGTATGAAGCATTCGGGGAAAGGCTGAAGCCCCCTTCCTCGATAAAGAAATTAATACAGGATGGAAGGCTTGGGAAAAAAAACAAAAGGGGGTTTTATAGCTATAACGGTAAAGAGAAAGTTGATGTATCGGTTTATAAACTCCTTTCGATTGAAATGATCTTAGAGAAGCCCTCAAGAGAGGAGATTCAGGAAAGACTTTCCCTTGCCATTAATAATGAAGCTTTGTTTTGTCTTCAGGAAGGTATAATTGGAAGTCCAAGGGATGGAGATATAGGAGCCGTACTTGGCTTTGGTTTTCCCTCGTTTCTCGGCGGTCCGTTTCGATATGTAGATTCAATCGGTGCAGGAACAACATTAAAAAAGCTTGAATATATGGCATCGAGGCTCGGTCCGCATTTCTACCCCGCCGGGCTACTTCGGGATTTGGCAAGACAGGGAAAAAGGATTTATCCGGATTCTAATTAATTTTATAATCTCGCATAACTTCTATGTGCTATCATTTCATATATGACCAAATCTAAACGGATTAACGGGTTTTACAATGCTTTATATAAACAGTATGGCCCTCAAGGATGGTGGCCTGCGGAAACGGAGCTTGAATGTTTACTCGGAGCCATACTTACACAGAACACGGCATGGAAAAATGTGGAAAAGGCACTCGGAAACCTTAAAGAAAAAAACCTAATCTCAATAGAGAGATTGGCTTTGATTCCCACACCTTCACTCGCAATCCTTATCCGTCCCTCAGGATATTTCAATCAGAAGGCAGTAAAAATCAAAAATTTTATCGATTTCATCATGGAGAACTACGATGGTAGCCTTGAAAAGATGTTTGCAGAAGACGGTCAAAAACTGAGAGATAAACTACTCAAAATAAAAGGCATCGGACCTGAAACTGCGGACAGCATTCTGCTCTATGCGGCGAGGAAACCAGTGTTCGTCGTGGACGCTTACACGTATAGAATCCTGCTAAGACATGGGCTAATACCTGAAGAAACAAATTACGGAGAAATGCAGGAGCTTTTTATGGATTCGCTTCCCGAAGATGTTCAGCTCTTCAATGAATATCATGCCCTTCTGGTAAGACTTGGAAAAGAACTCTGCAAAAAAAGCCCTCTATGCGAGGGATGCCCACTTGAATATGATCCGCATACGGTTTAAAGCTCAAGTAAGGTTAGATGAGGACTTTATTGCGGGATTAGAAAATCCCGCCTATCGTTGTGTTTTCGATCAAGTATAGGCGGGACATTCCTGTCCCGCTATCTTTAGATCCTTCTTCAGTGAAAAATGCTAAACGATGTGGAAAGCTAAAGCTTTGCGCTTCGCAAAAATGAATTAACGGAAACCTTTAGGTTTCCATGATGAATGGAGGACTGAAGCCCTCCTCTATATTTAGATGCATACTTGTTTATAACCTCTAGAATCAAAGGAGCTGAATACTGTTGATTTGTTATGCAGGCTACTTTGGAGAATGGATTATTGAAGAGCAGGGGCTACCCGGCGGGTCGCCCCTGCATAGGGAATCATCTAACTTTAATGCAAATTAGCCTTTGCGGCATCCACAACTGACTTAAAACCCTCAGGGTCCCTTACTGCCATATCGGCAAGGTTCTTTCTGTCAATATCTACTCCTGCCTTTTTCAGCGCTCCCATAAACGCGCTATACGAAAGCCCATAAGGTCTTACACCTGCATTTATTCTCACAACCCATAGTCTTCTAAAATCTCTTTTCCTCTGGCGTCTATCTCTATATGAATAAGCAAGTGCGCGAAGAACGGTCTCCTTTACTCTTCTAAGATTTGTTCTTCTCCTTCCCCAATAACCCTTTGCGAGTTTCAGTAATCTTCTTCTTCTATTTCTTGAAGCAACTCCTCTTTTTATCCTCATTTATGTTCTCCTTCTGTTCTTAGCCGTATCTATTGAGCCACTAATCAAATGATGCACGATCCATGATTCATGATACACGAGGCGTTTTCTTACATTCTATGTCGTGAATCCTGCATCTTGTATCCTGCATCTGTTTTAAAGATACGGAATATACTTTTTTATTCTTTTTGCTGCCGTCCCTTCTATATAATCGGCAGAAACAAGCCTTCTTTTTCTCTTGCTGTTCTTTTTGGCGTTTAGATGGCTTTTCCCGCCGTGCCATCTTTTTATTTTACCAGTTGCTGTAACCTTAAACCTCTTTGCCGCACCTCTATGAGTCTTTACCTTGATTTTTGCCATTTAATTTCCCTGTCCTTAAGATTTTTTCTTGGGTGAAATAACCGTTATAAGATTCTTTCCTTCAAGCTTTGGAGGCAAGTCAATTGCTCCGATGTCGGATACTCTTTCAACTATCTTGTCAGCAAGCGCCTTTCCAAGTTCATAATGCGTGATTTCTCTACCTCGAAAAAATATTCTTATTTTAGCTTTGTCGCCATCCTCTAAAAATTCCCTGATATGGTTTATCTTTACATCGAGATCATGTTCGCCAATATTTGGACGAAACTTTACCTCTTTTAATGCTTGACCTTTCTGCTTCTTAGCTGCTGCCTGTTTTTTGAGCTCATACTTATACCTACCGAAGTCCATTAGCCTGCATACGGGCGGGTTTGCATTTGGTGCAATCTCAACAAGATCAACTCCTTGCTCTTCCGCCATTTTTAGCGCCTCGTAAGTTGGGACTATACCTAACTGCTTCCCATCTGCTGCTACTACCCTCACCTCTTTTGCCCTTATCCTTTGGTTTATCCTAATTTCAGGTTCTTTTGATATGGCTTTTCCACCTTTTCTCTAGCTATATTGTCCTGCTTCTCTCCACTTATGCGGGTCATTTTCCTTCTCGATTAAATTCAAAAATTCTTCTGCTGTCATTGAAGGGAGGTTCTTCCCTCCAAGCTTTCTAGGCGCTACGGTCCCGGTTTCAGCTTCCTTGTTTCCGATAACTAAAAGGTAGGGAATCTTCTCAAGTTGTGCTTCTCTTACCTTAAGTCCGAGCTTTTCATTTCTAAAGTCTTTTTCAACTCTGAGGTTATTTTCCTTTAGAATTCCATATATGCTCTCAGCAAAAGGGATTTGTTCCTCTCCGATTGTGGCAATGCGTGACTGAACCGGACTTAACCATAAAGGAAAAGCTCCACCGTAGTGTTCAATTAAAATTCCAAAAAATCTCTCAAATGAGCCAAATATCGCTCGATGTATCATAATTGGCGTATGACGTTTGTTATCGTCTCCTACAAAATTCATATCAAACCTTTCAGGGAGGTTAAAATCTACCTGAACCGTGGAACACTGCCAAGCTCTACCCAAAACGTCTTTTATCTTGAGGTCAATTTTTGGGCCATAGAAAGCACCTCCCCCCTCATCCACTTCGTAGTTAAGTCCTTTAGCTTTAAGTGCATCTTCGAGCGCTACCGTGGCTCTTTCCCAGTTCTCTTCGCTTCCCACGAATTTTTCGGGACGTGTAGAGAGATAGACCTCATAATCGTCAAATCCAAAGGTTTTAAGAAAAAATACAGTTAAGTCGAGCACACCGAGCACTTCCTGTTCAATTTGATCCGGCCTGCAAAATATGTGCGCATCATCCTGAGAAAAACCTCTTACCCTTAGCAGACCGTGAAGAACCCCTGAGCGTTCGTATCTATAGACCGTGCCGATTTCGGCCCATCTAAACGGCAGGTCTCTATAACTCCTGATTTTGATTTTGTAAACCATAATATGAAACGGGCAGGTCATGGGTTTTATTTGGTAGTCAGCATTTTCCACGTCCATCGGGGAATACATATTCTCACGGTAGAAATCCAGATGTCCGCTTGTACGCCAAAGGTCAAGTTTAGCGACATGTGGAGTAAAAAGAATGTCATATCCGCGGCGTTCGTGTTCGCTCCGCCAGAAATCCTCAATGATACGCCTTACTTTTGCTCCTTTTGGATGCCAGAGCACTAGTCCCGGTCCGATTTCTTCCTGAATACTGAAGAGATCGAGCTCCTTTCCGACTCTTCTGTGGTCGCGTTTTTTGGCTTCCTCAAGTTTTGTTAAATAGTCTTCCAAATCCTTTTTGTTTGAAAATGCAGTGCCGTAAATTCTCTGGAGCATAGGGTTGTTTTCGCTTCCACGCCAGTAGGCTCCAGCGATGCTCAAAAGCTTAAATGCTTTTACAAACCCGGTCGATGGAGCATGAGGCCCTCTGCACAGATCATGCCAATCCCCTTGCTCATAGATTGTGATCTGCTCCTCAGGAGGAAGATCATTTATGATTTCGACTTTATATGTTTCTCCTTCTCTCTCAAAAGTCCGAATTGCATCTCCCCTTGATACCTTTTTCCTCACTAAGGGTTTATTCTCCTTTATAATTTCCCTCATCTTTGCTTCTATCTTTTCCAAGTCCTCAGGTGTAAATCCGCTTGAAAAATCAAAGTCGTAATAAAAGCCGTTCTCAATAACAGGTCCTATTGTAACCTTAACTTCTGGAAAAAGGTCCTGAACCGCTTCCGCCATTACGTGGGCGGCGGTATGCCTTATGAGATGCAGTCCCGGTGGAGAGTTTTGTGTGACTGGTTCAACCGTGGCATCCGATTCCACTTCAAACCAGAAGTCTGCAAGTTTTCCGTTAACCTTTGCCCCAATTATGCTGTCTCCGATTTCAAGAGACTTTAGTATTGCTCCAACAGTTGTTCCTTTGGGAAAGGTTTTTATCTCTCCGTCCGGGAGTTTTAGTTGTATCTCACTCATGTTTGAAATAGGCTTGGGTATTAGTTAGTGGGTTGAGCTTTTGGTTTTACCCAATACCCAACATCTAAAAGCCAAAACCTAACTCTGTGGTGAGCACGGCAGGATTTGAACCTGCGACCTCTTGCGTGTCAAGCAAGCGCTCTCCCCCTGAGCTACGCGCTCAAGACATCGTAGACCTTTATTTTACTTTGATAAAACCTTTACTGTCAAGAATTGGTTCTTCTAAGCACATCTGACTCCTTACAAATTTTGTAGAGACACAAAATTTTGTGTCTCTACATACTGTTCACCAGGACAACCGCGATAGTTGCCACTAAAAGAAGAAGTGGTAGGGCTATTCTGTAGGGGCGACCGGCCGGTCGCCCCTACTTCTCATATCTCAATGTTGTATCATGGTCATTTCAAATAAACCTTTCCTTTGCTTATAATAGTTGAAGTAGTTGGATTAGATGATAATTTGAAAATTCTCGAGGAGACCTAAATGGAGAAGGAAGAAGTCCTTATGGTAACTGATTTTCCGGAAATCCCTTCGCCAAAAAGGGGAAAGGTAAGGGACATATATGATCTTGGTGACAATCTCCTCATCATAGCTACCGACCGTATCTCCGCCTTTGATGTTGTCTTGCCAAACGGAATTCCTAAAAAAGGGAAAGTGCTTAACCAGATTTCAAAGTACTGGTTTGAAAAAACAAAGGATATAATTCCAAACCACCTCATTTCAATCGAGGTTGACGATTATCCTGGGGTATTCCAAAAATATAAGGATGTGCTCGAGGGAAGAAGCATGCTGGTAAAAAAAACCAAACCACTCCCGGTTGAGTGCATTGTTCGTGGATACATTTCGGGGTCAGGATGGAAGGATTATCAAAAAAGCGGGGCGATTTGCGGGATCCCTTTGCCAAAGGGACTTTTGGAATCCTCCAAGTTGGAAAATCCCATTTTCACCCCTTCAACCAAGGCTGAGGAAGGTATACATGATGAAAACATTCCGTTTGAAAGAACCATCGAAATTCTTGGTGGGGATTTAGCGGCAAGCGTAAAAACAAAGAGTATTGCCATTTACTTAATGGCACGGCGTGTTGCGGAGGAAAAAGGGATTATCATTGCCGATACAAAATTTGAGTTTGGGATTGATGAACACAGTGGAGAGCTAATTCTTATAGATGAGCTTCTTACGCCGGATTCTTCGCGATTCTGGCCAAAAGATGAATATGCACCCGGAGGTCCACAGAAGAGTTTTGATAAACAGTTTGTGCGGGATTATTTAATCTCTATAGATTGGAACAAAAGACCTCCAGCTCCATCTCTTCCACCGGATATTGTTGAAAAAACAACAGAAAAATATCTTGAGGCCCTGAGGAGACTTACAGGGAGCTGATGCTGTTCCGCCTTATAGCATCTAGAAGTCTGCAGAACCCATTCGACCTCGACTATAGCGGATTTCACTTGAATACCCTACAAGACGGGATTGCTTCACGGAGCCTGTACTGAGCAAGGCGAATGTGTTCGCAATTACACCCTTTTAGGTCATTGCGAGGAGCCCTTCGGCAGGCTCAGGGTAAACTCCACGACGAAGCAATCCAAATTATTATATACTTCACTCAATTGAAATATGCTCTAGGATTGTCTTTGAACGCAGATGAAGAGCTCACGGCTCGGGACTGGCATATAATAGTATGATTAAAACAAACCGTTCACCTTGAGCAGTTCGACAAGCTCACTACAGGCTTGTCGCAAGATGCCTGATGGGTTATTCATCCTTCGACAGTATGAATGGATACTATCTGTTGAAAATCCGAGACGGCGTTTATTACACCTTTATTTTATCCCGTATCATTTCCCGATCGGGGACGTTCTTTTCTATGAATTCTACGATTTTACCAGCAATGTTAATATTTGTGGCTTTTTCAATTCCCTCAAGACCAGGAGATGAATTTACCTCCATTATTAACGGTCCACGTCCTGATTGAAGCATGTCAACACCTGCTATGTTAAGTCCTAAAACCTTTGCGGCATTGATGGCAGTTGATTCTTCTTCCTTGCTCAGTTTAATCTGAGTCGCCGTGCCGCCGCGGTGTATATTAGAGCGAAACTCACCTTTTGCGCCCTGTCTTTTCATCGCTCCTATTACCTCGCCGCCTACTACAAAGGCCCTAATATCCGCTGTCTTAGCTTCTTTTATGTATTCCTGAATAAGCATGTTTGCATCTAGACCGTAAAACGCCTCAAGAACAGACTCTGCAGCCTTTTTTGTTTCTGCAAGAACAACACCGATTCCCTGAGTTCCTTGTAGTAATTTGATAACCAAGGGGGCACCACCCACCTCTTCTATAAGATGATTAATGTCTGAAGGGCTTGAAGCAAAAGCCGTCACAGGAATACCAAGACGTTCTCTGGAAAGAATCTGCATGGTTCTTAATTTGTCTCGCGACCTGGTGATAGCCTGGGACTCATTGGCACAGAATATGTTCATCATCTCAAATTGACGAATGACAGCAGTGCCGTAAAATGTTCTTGAAGCACCTATCCTTGGTATTACAGCATCAATCCCGGTCAATTTTGCGCCGTTATAGTATATCTCCGGATTACCCTTCTCAATCACAAAATAGCATTTTAGAAAGTCAATAACCTCCGCTTTGTGACCTCTATCTTTAGCGGCCTTAATTAATCTTCTGGTGGAGTAGAGTTTTTCATTACGTGACAGGACGGCTATTTTCATCTTCTAATCCTCCTTAATTTTTTTATAACTATTTAGCCACAAAGACACGAATGTAATGTGTAGAATAAATTCCAAATCACAAGCACCAAATTACAAACAAATTCCAAACCTTAAGCTTCAAACTACAAACAATTAGGGAGTTCCTTTCATTTGAGATTTAGAATTTGTGATTCGTGATTTGCTTTTCATTTTGTGCCTTTGTGTCTTCGTGGCTGAACGGCTACATTTTTGTTTGTATGATAAATCAGCTTGCATCACATCTACTATGAAACGATTATATAATAATTTTCTACCTAAGAGAACCGGATATTCCATTGTAGACCTATCGGTTAAAGAAAGTTCTATGTCAAATAAATCGCCAAACAATAAGATTTGGGTTTTGATTATATACCTTTCCTCAACCTGTCCAGATGAGTTTTTGATTTTTCTTTTTGCATGAATAGGCAGTGTAAGCTTTTTATGATTGTAGGAAGGGTGCAGGGGATCAAGGAGACTAAATCTAATTTTTTCTCCTCCATCTTTATTAATCAGCTTTATATTATAACAATGAATACAAGATGTATAGGCACCGGTATCAACCTTAGCATCTATGTCATATAGACGTAACTCGGGAAAATCAACTTTATCCTTCCTTCCGATTGTTATCGGAGGTTCTTTTCTTTTCATAATCGGTTTTAGTTTATTGTATCTTATACCGATTCTAAATAAATATACAACCTCCTCGGTCATTGCGAGGAGCCCTTCGGCAGAGTTTACACTGAGCACTTCGATTCTCTCAGTGCAGGCTCCGCGAATGTGCTCATGGTAGACTCCGCAACGAAGCAATCTGACAAAAGGTGTCATTTCTTGAAGGCTAGGATTTCTCCCCCATGAGATATGAAATTATCTCACGGGGTCGAAATGACATGAGGAATCTTGAACGCTGTAAAGATTTCTCCCTCTGGTCGAAATGACAGTAGGGGCAGTCAAAGTGGCAGTGTAGTGGTAACCCTTACAGGGAATTATCAAGTTAAGCCTCAGAAGTCAAACTAGTTCTTATTTCCTCTTATGTCCTCCTCCCCTCAAAATCCAGAACGCATGAAGCACCCAGGGAAACAGGGCATCCATAGATTCCGCAGCTCCTCTTGAGCTTCCGGGAAGATTTATAATTATAGTTTTTCCTCTTGCTCCTGAAATTCCTCTCGACAGCATTGCATAGGGGGTTCTTTGAAATCCATAAATTCTTCCCGCCTCGGAAATGCCGGGAATCTCTCTTTCTATGACCTCTTTTGTTGCCTCAACGGTTACATCCCTGGGGCTAAGACCGGTTCCTCCTGTCGTTAAGATTAAATCCATCCCTTCCTCATCGGAGAGCCTTATCATTTCTTTTTTTATCGTATCGAAATCGTCCGGGAAAACTCTATATTCCAAAACCTCAACAGGCTCTTTCTTCAATTTTTCAACTATGGTTTTTCCTGATTTGTCTTCCTTTTTGCCCTGAGAAACCGTGTCGGAAAGCACAAGCACTGCTGTTCTAAGAGGGGTTTTAAAGTGCTGCTTCCACTCGCTCTTGCCGCCTCGTTTTTCTACGAGTTTTGCTGATTTAATTTCAAGTGAGTCATCCAGGGGTTTTAACATATCGTAGATCGTCAAAGCAGAGATTGTCGCGGCAGTGAGGGCCTCCATTTCAACACCAGTCTTCCATATAGCCTTTGCCTCGGTTTTGATTAAGATTTCTTCTTCAAATATTTCAAAGTCCACAAGAACCCAATCCAGGGGAACCTGATGGCAGAAGGGGATTAGCTCCGAGGTCTTCTTGGCTGCGAGAATACCAGCCGCCCTTGCCATCTCCAGCACGTTTCCTTTAGGTACATCTCCTCTTCTGACTATATCAATGGTTTCGGCTCTAGCCTTGAGAGAGGCTTCTGCGGTTGCCTCTCTTAAAGTATCTATTTTTTCACTCACGTCTTTCATATTTCATATCTCCTTTGGTTTTCCCTGACCCAATGAATTGTACTCTAAGATTGGGTTTTCAAGTAGGGGCGACCAGGCTGACATTAGTTGCAAATTTAAGGGGTTAGAGGCAATTATGCTGGCGTTTGAATGTCAATTCAAGAAGGATAGACGGAACTTTCCAGTACCGCATTGTCAAGCCTATACGGATGAGATTTATAGAGACACCCCTCTTGCAGTAATTGATGCGCAGTTTGCATCAAATGGAAAGAATCAATTGTCCAAGGGGATAGGGCGTGCGCAAGACTCGCCCCTCATCATTGACTACAACTCAAGCAAATTCTAGGAAAACCCCGACTATAGTCGGGGTTTTCCTAGAATTTGCTTGAGTTGTAGTCAATGACCGGTAGGTTGCCTTGCCTTAGCTATTTTTACTTATTTTTAAACTATTTGCATGATTGCAGCTAAGCGGTTAGAATCTTTGTTAATGACGCAGTAGTGATAAAGAGATTAATTTTGGTTTTGTTCTTCCTTTTTGGTATATTAAGTGAGTAAATCTTAAATGCTAAAATTATTAAGCATCCTATCAAATATAGAGGAGAAAGCAATAAAAGAGAGGTACTATATTTTAATAAGTGCGAATACTTTATAAATCGAGAATGAATATCTCGCTTGCCCTTTTCCCTTCTTTCTTTTGCAGTGTCCCAAAAGAGACAAAATTTACTTTGAATATTAAGTTAACAGGAGGAACTATAGAGAAAAAATGCAAGAATCCATAGGAACTGAAAACGGTACTACAAGGGAGCTAAACTTTGAGGATAACGGAGTGCTTAAGCAGTTATACGGAGAGCATAACGAGAACCTCAAGGAAATAGAAAACATATTCAAAGTAAAAATCTACTCAAGAGGGGGGAAGCTCAGCCTAAAGGGAGAAACCGAAGAGGTTGAATCTGCTCAAAAGTTCCTGAATGAAATGTACCGTCTCATTTCAAAGGGTTATACTCTTGACCCGGGGGATATTGAACTTGCAGCGGGAATTGTGACTGAGGACAAAATTCCACTCGAGGATATATTTCTTGAAACCGTATGTATATCAACAAGAAAAAGGGTAATTGCTCCAAAGAGCCTTGCCCAAAAACTCTATATAGAAGCCATTAGAAAGCACGACATCGTTTTTGGAATAGGTCCTGCAGGAACCGGAAAGACCTATCTCGCAATGGCAGCTGCCGTTTCTGCTTTTGTCAGTCGTGAAGTCAATCGAATAATACTTACAAGACCCGCAGTAGAAGCAGGGGAGAAATTAGGTTTTCTTCCAGGAACGCTTTACGAGAAAATAGACCCTTACTTAAGACCTCTTCTTGACGCCCTTTACGATATGATGGACTATGAGAAAGCCACAAGGCTCATGGAAAAAGGTGCGATAGAAATAGCCCCACTTGCTTTTATGAGGGGAAGGACACTCAATGATGCCTTTGTTGTTTTGGATGAGGCTCAAAACACTACCTCTGTTCAGATGAAGATGTTTCTTACAAGACTTGGATTTAGCTCAAAAGCGGTGATTACGGGCGACGTTACTCAGGTTGATCTTTCCGCAAACGAAAAATCGGGACTTCTCGAAGCAGAGTCGCTGCTCAAAGGAATTAATGGTATCGAGTTTATACACTTCTCTAAAAAAGACGTTGTAAGGCATCCTCTTGTCAAGCAGATAATCGAGGCTTATGAGACAAAGTGAAAACGTGTTATAATCCTCTATTGAATTAGTCCTCATTGGAGGTTGTGATGAGAGAAAAAGGATTTTTGTTTATGTTCGCAATGGTTTTTTTAGCTTTCTTAGGATGCGCCCGTGAGTGGCAAAATCCCAACACCGCTTTACCCTCCAAGGAACTGAGTATAGATGCTCTCCTCATAAATCCAATAGTGTATGACAGCGCCGGAGTTATTGTGGAGGGAAAGGTTTGGGATTTAGCGTTTAAGAGTCTAAAAGAAAAGGATGCGGAGATTCCATATACGAGCTTTAAGCTTGCCGATGAGGGCGGGAATTTCGTCAATGTATTTGCACTGGGAGACATACCTGTAGCCGAGGGAGATATTGTGAAGGTTGTGGGAATATACAGGAGAGAATATAATACTGAAAATTACAGTTTTCTTAATGAAATTGAAGCAAAACGGATAGAAACTAAGAGTAATTCAAGGAGTGTTCCTGGAGAGGAACCCTAATAAACTAGATAGTTATTTCTGATTTTTCACCACTTCCAAATTAGACCAAGTTGTTCCCCAACTTGAGTTGTAGCATCATTTTAAAACATATTTTGAATAGAAAAATTATTTTTCTATCCGTCTGAAACACGGACTTGAGCGGTGGAGGAAGGGCATCAATGCGCTGGGTTTTACAAAATTCTCTGCCGTAATAATCTATACAATTTTAAGTAAGATTATTACCGATCTTGACAAAATTTGTTCTTAAATTATTACTCAACGAATTTTTATAAAAAAAGTGAGCGATTCAGATAGGTTATAAACTGGCATTTGATGGCATAAATTTTGCCAGACTAAGGATTTAGAAAATTGGAAACAAGTTGATACGAACACTTTAAAAACTTCTGCTTTAAAAGGAAATCGACAAAGAGATGGGAGATAGGATTTTAAAGACATTGATAATTGAGGACGATTTTAGCTACGTTCAGTTGGTAGAAAAAATACTTAATAGGTCGATTGGCACCCGGTTTGAAGTTGAGAGTTGCGAATGTCTATCGAAGGGACTTCAACGTTTAGCCAGAGGGGATATTGATGTAGTTCTCTTGGATCTCCTACTTCCTGACAGTTCGGGGTTTGACACTTTTGTCAGGGTGCAAGTCGAAGTACCACACATTCCAATTATAATAGTCACATCAATAGATGATCAAATACTGGCATTAAATGCGGTTCAATCAGGTGCGCAGGATTATCTCATAAAAAGGGAAGTAAATAATAATCATTTTGTCCGCTCTATTTGCTACGCTATCCAGAGACATAGTCTTCAGACGTTAAGGAATTCAAATGATTTGAGTTACGATGGGATTTACTTGCGCAACGTAATAGAAAATCATGGCGATGGTATTATCATCGTAGACAAGAATGGAGTCACCAATTATGTCAATAAAGCTGCGGAAGAGATGTTCGGTCGAAGCGCAACTGAACTAATAGGGGAATTTTTTGGCTTTCCCATTGTTAAGGGTGAAAATACGGAAATTGATATCGTTAATAGAGGGGGGCAACAAATTGTCGGAGAAATGCGGGTTGTAGAGATAAGTTGGGAGGGGAAAACAGCTTATCTCGCATCAATTCGGGATATCACTGATCGTAAGAAAAGAGAAAAGGCACTTTATAACCAATCTTTTACTGATGATCTCACGCATCTCTATAATCGAAGGGGTTTTTTAACCCTTGCTGACCGTCATCTAAAAGACCGACGAACTAGGGGGGAATTATTTCTTGTCTTCATAGACCTAGATGGTCTGAAACAGATCAATGATACATTTGGGCACAACGAAGGTAACCGTGCTATAGTCGAAAGCTCCGAAGTAATAACAAAGACTTTCCGCGATTCGGACATTATAGCCCGCTGGGGCGGAGACGAATTTGTGATTCTTTTGACGGATATTCCTCGTGATAGCATAGATTTTTTTAAAAATCGTCTGCAAAGAAATTTAGATGATCAAAATGCTAAAGAAGGACGCGTCTATAAACTCTCGTTCAGCGTTGGAGTAGAGCGTTATGATCCCCAAAATCACCGTTCCGTTGAGGATCTTTTGACAAGCGCAGATAAATTAATGTACTCACATAAGCAAAGTAAGAAGGATTATTACTCAAGGGGAGTTGCATCAGGGATAACAGCCATGGCTAATAAGAAATAATGTTAGTAAGATAGCTCTTGGCAACACAATCACTAATCGAAATTGGTTGACAAGATAAGATCGAGAAACCCCTAAAAGGAGATAAGGCTATGCAGATTGAGCAATTAATGTGGAATAAAAAAGATGGTTGGCAAAATTCTAAACAAAATGGGAAATTTAAGAAACCTCAATTAGTACTTTTTTTTGGTGAATCGGGAGCGCTGGAATCTGGCGAACGTTATCTTGATCTTAGAGATCGTTACCCTGATGCCCATATTATTGGTTGTACTAGTGCTGGTGAGATTATTGATCAAGACGTCCATAATGAAACTATTGTCGCAAGCGCCATAGAATTTAATGATACAAAAGTATCAGTAGCCTCGGTCTTAGTTAACAAAATGTCAGATTCTTTCGAGGCCGGAGCTAACCTTGGAAAACAACTAGATTGTCCCGACTTGCGCGGGATATTGATTATTTCAGACGGTGAGAAAGTAAACGGTAGTCAACTTGTACGAGGTATTAGGAGTATTATTGGAGATAACATACCCGTGACTGGCGGACTTGCCGGTGATGGTACTCGTTTTAAAACTACTCTTGTAAGCTGTGATTCTAAACCAGAGTCGGGGCGTATTGCGGCTATCGGCTTTCAGGGAAATACCCTTAGTATCGGACATGGCTCAGTGGGTGGTTGGGATCCTTTCGGGCCGGAAAGAGAGATTACTCGGTCTTTGGGGAATGTATTGTATGAGCTAGACAAAAAACCTGCGCTTGAACTATATAAGCTCTATTTAGGAGAGGAAGCTAATAATCTTCCGGGTAGTGCTTTATTATTTCCACTTATGGTACGTTCTGCCAGCGACAAACATACTGGTGTTGTACGAACCGTACTATCCATAAGCGAAGAAGAAAAGAGCATGACATTTGCAGGAGACGTACCCCAGGGCTATGTTGCTCAGCTTATGAGAGGAGAGCGAATTTTGATCGCTTGATTGACGGTGCTGGCGAAGCTGCAAAGCTTTCGGTTAGAGAAAGCAAAAAAATGGTGCAAAGTTGGCTATTTTGATCGGTTGTGTAGGGCGTAAGATGATTCTTGGTCAACGTACCGAAGATGAAATTGAGGCAGTACATGAGATGCTTGGAAAAGATACAGCCCAAATTGGTTTTTATTCATACGGCGAAATATCACCGCATGTGAACACGGGTTGTTGTGAATTACATAATCAGACAATGACGATAACCTTGCTATCCGAGGATTCATAGTGCATAAGTTACTCGAAAGACAATTAAAAAAATCCGCTCGGATTTCACATAACGGGAATCTTGATTATAACTCCCTTGTGGAAATGATAAACTCTACTTATGAGGAGTTTGATAGGGAGCGTCAACTTACTCACCGATCGTTAGAGTTTGCATCTAAGGAACTTTTAGAACTAAATCGAAAGATTCAGGAGCAAAGCGAAGCCAGGTTTCAAGCAATTATGGATAATGTTGTTGACGGTATTATTACTTGTGAGGAGCAAGGCCTCATCGAGTCATTTAACCCGGCGGCGGAGCGAATTTTTGGTTACAGTGCTGCTGAGATCATAAGTCGGAATATATATTTATTGATACCTGAGCTAGATGAAGGTGAAAGTAAATTTCTGCATAGAAAGCAAGGTGTAGGAGTTGAGTCCATAGGGCAACGTATGGACGGTTCAACATTTCCTATAGATTTAGCAATAAGTGAGATGAACTTTGATGAAAAAAGTGTATTTATCTGCGTCGTAAGAGATATTACCGAAAGCAAGCGAGTGAAAGATGAACTCACTCGACTAGCTTCTTTTCCTGTTCAAAATCCTAACCCCATTATTGAAATGGATCTCTCCGGTAATTTGCACTATATGAATCCTGCAGCTGAGAGACATTTTCCAGATCTGAATAAAACCGGGAACAATCATCGAATCTTTGAGGGTGTAAGGTCAGCCATAGCTACATTTCAAAGAGAAAAGTATGAATCTGCTACTTATGAAGTTGATTTGGGTGATGTCATATACGAACAGAAATTATGGAACACCCCGGAAAATGAACTCATAAGAATATACATGACCGACATCACTGAGCGAAAGCAGGCAGAGGAAGCTCTTAAGGGAAGCCTCGCCCAGTTGTCTAAGAAGAGTCATTACGAGGCGGTAATTAGTACCGTAACTCGGAGTGTTCATCAGTCAATCAATCTCCAAGACGTTCTGGAAAACGCTGTTGAGTCTATGAAGCAGGATATTGAAAGGGTGGAAAACGTTTCAATTTACATGGTTGAAGGAGATGGCGAGCTCAGTCGGGCCGAAGCGGTTATAGCTGCTTATAGAGGCTATCCCGATGAGTTTATTAAACAGGCGGGAAGAATTCCGTATTCGAAGGGGATTACATGGAAGACAATTATAGGAGGTAAGCCTATATATTGTCCAGATGTAGACCAAGATACGGTTATCGGTCCCGCCGGAAGGAAAATGGGGACAAAGAGCTATGCCTCTATGCCTATTCACTATGAAGGCAAGACAGTGGGCGTTATAAATATAAATTCTTTGCAGAAGAATGCTTTTGACGAAGAGGAGTTAAAACTACTTGATATCGTGGCACAACAAATAGAGATAGCGATTAATAATGCTCGGAAAGCAGAAGCACTGCAGAAGTCCGAACAGAGGCTGGCAAAACAGAATAAAGAACTCGAAGAAGCCTATATTAAACTGGAACAGCAGTCTGCACAACTTATTCAAACGGAGAAAATGAGTACTCTAGGTACTATGGTCGCCGGTGTTGCACATGAACTAAACAATCCGATGATGGGCATACTCAATTTTATCCAGTATTGCCTGAAACATACCGCCAAGGATGATAGGAAATATGATATTCTTATGGATGCCGAACGAGAGGTTAATTGCTGTCAGGATATTGTGCAGAATCTGTTAACGTTCTCGCGCATTGAGAAAGAAGGTAGAGAAGAATATAAAAAGGAAAGTTGTTCCGCGATCCTTGATCGAGTGTTTAAGTTGCTGGCATACCAAATTCGGAAACTAGGTGTATCTGTAACTTTACAAAATGCCGAAGAAACGCCTGATGTTTTTTTGAGAGTAAATAATACTCAACAAGTGTTTTTGAATCTTATGACCAATGCCCTCCAAGCTCTCGAAGACAGAGAAAAAAAAGAAATTAATGTTGACATACGTCCAGCGGGAGAATTTATCCAAGTGACATTTGTGGACAGTGGTTGCGGTATACCTCGCGATAATCTCTCAAAGATCTTTGATCCATTCTTCACCACTAAACCCGTGGGACAAGGTACAGGCCTGGGGCTTTCTTTATGTCTTAACATTATAGAAGATCATGGTGGAACTATAACCTGTGAGAGTGAGGTTGGTGTAGGAACAAGGTTTAGTATTTTATTGCCAATTGAAAGACGCAAGAAAGGAGGTAAAAATGAGTAAACGTGTTTTAGTAATAGACGACGATGATAGCGTAAGGAAGTCGTTTCTCTTAGCACTCGAGGACACAGAGTTTCACGTAGATACAGCTGAATCGGGGGAAAAAGGGATCGAAAAAGCAAAAACTACTAACTATAATTTGGTATTTCTAGACCTCAAAATGCCTGGCATGAATGGAGTGGAGACGTTGCGGAAACTCAGGAAAGGGGGACATGACTGGCCTGTTTACATTGTTACAGCCTTTCATAAAGAGTTTTTGGATGAGCTGAAGAATATAGAAAAAGAGGGAATAAATTTTGAGCTTGCTAAAAAACCCCTCAGCAGTGATCAGATTGTTTCAATTACGAAAAGTGTTCTGAATGGAGTGCGTGTATTTTAATAAAGGAGGGAATTATGGAAAGTACGTATGAATTTAAAATTTACATTGCAGGGCACACCCCAACGTCATCATACACTGTTGAGAGATTCGAACGGTTTTTGAAAAATAGATTTAAAGATCAATATTCCCTCAAGACCATAGATGTACTTCAAAATCCAGAAATGGCCGAAGAGGACAAGATTATCGCTACTCCATCAGTCGTAAAGGTTCTTCCGAAGCCGTCCAGAAAAATTTTCGGAGACCTAAGCGATGAGGAAAGGGTTATAAAAGCATTATCATTGTAGCGACAATTGTTAAGTGGAGAAATCTCTAACCAGCCAAAAACAATTAAAACAGTTTTAATTTGTTTCAAAAAAGTCGTCTTGTGAATCGCATAAAAAATTTTGTTAAGAAAATTTAAAAGCTTATAACTTAGAAAGATAATTCCTTCAGAAAAATCACCTTCTCCCTTGATGCTCCAAGAGAAACAATCCAGACTGGAACGCCCGTAGTTTCTTCTATTTTATTCAAGAAGACCCTCGTCTGAGGGGGAAGTTCGGCGATGCTTTTCGCGTCGGATATATTTTCTTTCCAGCCCTCCATCTCCTCATAAACAGGTTTGCAGTTTTTAAGAACATCGGTGTTTGAGGGAAACTCCGTGAGCAATTCCTCTTCATACTTATAACCAATACAGATTTTTATCGTATCAAATCCGGAAAGGACATCAAGCTTTGTGATAGCAAATTCCGAGATTCCATTGATTCTTGCCGAGTATCTGAGAGCTACGGCATCAAACCATCCGCACCTCCTCGGTCTTCCTGTAGTCGAGCCGTATTCGTCTCCCAACTCCCTGAGCTTGACCCCCAAATCGCCTGGAATCTCGGATGGAAACGGCCCTTCACCAACCCTAGTCGTATAAGCTTTCGCCACTCCCAAAATAAGGTCAATTTTAGTTGGACTCACTCCCGTTCCGGTACATGCCCCGCCTGACCCTGCGCTAGATGAAGTTACATAGGGGTAAGTTCCAAAATCCACATCGAGAAGCGCTCCCTGTGCTCCTTCGA
>JACPIY010000011.1 GCA_016187835.1 Deltaproteobacteria bacterium
TCCGTGTTTAATGGGAATTCTTAGTTTTCCACCGGGTCTAAAGTGATGGTAAAAAGGAGCATTTTCGTGGAATATTATAACAGATTCATCGCTTTTTATCTCCATCTTTTCAATAAAGAGCCTTTTCATGAGCAGTTTTAGCTCTACTACCTTGAGAAGGTTTAAAACAGGCTGTGATAGCATTCCAAATCTGTCTCTGAACTCGCTTCTTATTTCCCTGAGCTCCTTTTCTCTTGAAATGGAGGAGATTTTTTTATAGAAAAGTAGCCTTTCCGCTTCATCGGCAATATAGTCATCGGGAATGAAAGCAGGAAAGTTTACCCTTACCTCCGGCTCGTATTCTATTGTTTCTGCTTCCTTTCTAAGCTTCTTAATCTCGTTATTCAGCAACTCAAGATAGAGCTCAAGTCCTACGTCTGCAATATGTCCTGACTGTTCGGTGCCGAATATGTTCCCCGCCCCCCGAATCTCCAGGTCTGATAGGGCGAGTTTAAAGCCTGAACCGAGTTCCTTTAGTTCTCCGATTGCTTTAAGCCTCCTCTTTGCCTGAACTGTAAGAGAACTTACCCTGGGAATTAGAAAATAGGCGTATGCTTTTTTTTCCGACCTTCCCACCCTTCCTCTCAGTTGATAGAGGTCGGCAAGGCCAAACGTATGGGCGTCGTTTACGATTATCGTATTTGCCCTCGGAATATCGAGCCCTGATTCTACAATTGCTGTTGTGAGGAGTACGTCGATTTTTCCATCTATGAATTTAGTGATGCTCTTTTCAAGCTGTTCTTCTCTCATCCTTCCGTGTGTGACATCAATAGTAACTTCCGGCACGAGTTCACTTATTTCTTCTGCCATTCTAAGAATATTCTCGATTCTATTATGGATGAAAAATACCTGTCCGCCCCTTTTGGTTTCTCTCGTAATTGCTTCCCGAATTAGGGTTCTGCTGAATTGAAAGACGTAAGTCTCTACTGATTGTCTCCCTTCAGGCGGGGTGTTTATGAGGCTTATATCCCTAATTCCTGCAAGGGAGAGTTGGAGCGTGCGTGGTATCGGGGTTGCGCTGAGGGCAAGAACATCTACGCCTTTTTTAAGTTTTCTCAATTTTTCTTTGTGTTTCACACCGAACCTGTGTTCCTCGTCAATTATCACAAGACATAGGTCTTTGAACTTGACTTTATCCCCTAAGAGTTTGTGGGTTCCTATGATTATGTCTATGGTCCCGGCTTCAAGCCTCTTTAGAATCTCTTTTTCCTTCTTGAGTGTCCTGAACCTTGAGAGCATCTCTATAATCACCGGATACCCTTTTAGTCTCTCGGTGGATGTCAGGTAGTGCTGATAGGCAAGAAGCGTAGTGGGGACAAGAAAAGCGACCTGCTTTCCGTCCATTGCGGCTTTAAAAGCCGCTCTCAGCGCGACTTCGGTCTTTCCAAACCCTACGTCTCCGCATATCAGCCGATCCATTGGTCTTGGTGCTTCCATATCGCTCATGACGTCTTCAATTGAAGCTTCCTGGTCGGATGTCTCTTCGTATGGAAAAGAAAGCTCAAATTCCCTAAAGAGCTTGTCCCTTTTTGAGAATTGGAATCCTGTCTCTGCTTTTCTCCTGGCATAGAGCTCGAGGAGTTCTCTTGCAATGTTTTCAACGGCTTTTTTTACCCTCTTTACCACCCTGCTCCAGTTTTCGTTTCCCAGTTTGTCAACTCTCGGAGGACTTCCATCACCGATATATCTCTGTACAAGCTTGAGCTTATCCACGGGCACGTAAATTTTGTCTCCGCCCTGGTATTCGCACTGGAGAAAGTCGCCTTCTATGTTCTCAACCCGAAGCCTCTTAAGACCCCTGAAGATTCCTATCCCAAAGTTTACGTGTACGATGTAATCTCCCGGTTTTAGTTCGCTGAATGATGTTATAAAAACGGAGGGGATGTCTTTTATCGGTTGTAGTTTTACCTTCTTCTTTTCTCCGAATATCTCTTTTTCCGTGACAATGACGAGCTTTGCTTCGGGAAAGATAAATCCTGATGAAAGATTGCCGATTAGTATTTCGACGTTTTGTACTCCGCGCCCGTTAAGCATCGTTCTAAATTTTTTGCCCTCGACCTCGTTCTGTAAAACTATCTGAACCGAGTATTCAAGACCCTGCCACTCTAAGACATTCTCAGAAAGGAGCTCAAAAGGGGATTCAGAATCTTCTTTTTTTTCAATCGGTATGGTCTCGATATTGAAGAGAATCCTTTCCACTACCTCCTCCGCAATCTCAATACCCTCAACGAGAATTCTTTGAAATCTTGAGATTTCTTCCCGGATTTCTTCTTCCTTGAGGTAGAGGTCAGAGATGTCGGGCGTTATTTTTAGCTGCTTTTCTAAAAACTTATGTTTTTCGGAAAAGGAATCAATGAATGTTTCGAATGACTTTGAGATTTCATCCGGGTCGTCAAATACTACTAAAGCATTGGCAGGAATGTAATCAAATATCGTGCTTAGATTTTTATAGAAGGAAGGAAGAAGCCACTCGATTTGTGGGAATCTATTCCCCTTTTCAATCTCTTCTAAGAGAGAGAGTTTAACAGAAGCCGTGACTTCTTGTTCGCTTGCCTTTCTTCTTATGTAAGATAAGGCCTCCTCGATTGTTTCTGCACCTAGAATGATTTCGGTTGCGGGAAGAACTGCGACGCTCTCTATTTTTTCTCTGGATTTCTGGTCTTCAGTGCTGAAATACCTGATTGAGTGAACCTCATCTCCAAGAAATTCAACTCTTACAGGATTTGAAAGTCCTGGAGAGAACAAGTCAACTATTCCTCCTCTCACGCTTATTTCTCCCACTTTTTCGACAAAGTCGCCACGGACATAGCCCATCTGCTTGAGTCTCGAAATGAGCTCATCCCGTGGAAACAAACGCTCTCTCCAGAGATGAATGATCTTACTTTCAAAAACGTCTCTCGGAACTACTTTTTCAAAAAGAGTAGGTGCTTCGGCAATAACTATCTGTTTCTCTTTGGCAAAGTATAGCCAGCTTATCCGATCCGAAATTTCCTCCGAGTGTGAGGAGAAGAGGGCGTCTTTTGCCTTCGGCTCCTTTCGTAGGAGAAGGGGAGGGCTTTCTCCGAGGAAGAACGAAATATTGTCCGCCGCTTCGCCGCCGCTTTCTTTGGAGGGGACAAGATATAGAACGGGTCTTTCTATCGCTTTGGCTAGGGCTGAAATTAAATAGAATTTGGATGAGCCTTCCAGTCCGGAGAGTTTTATGATTTTCTCTCCGCTTTTTATTTTCTCAAGAAGCTGAGTGAAAGCGCTGGAATAGTTATAGAGGATATATTTGGATTCGGATTTAGATTGACTGATCACACGTTTATATTATAACGAAAAGTTTTAGCTTACATAGTGCAGGAATGAGGCTGATACGTTGAATGCTGTGGTTGAGGAGCAATGTAGTGAACGCATAATGACAATTGATTTATTAAACAGGTAATAATTAGTTGGGTAGGCAACGAGTGCCTTCGGCTCTGCTCAGGCCACGCTTGCTCGTTGTCACCTGTGCCACCAGCAAGACTGGTGGCCTACCCGGTGTCCTTTGCCGAATTAGGTATTCAAAGAGCATTATGCGTTTCCTACAACCTGACCTATCGGTAAGGTTGACGCTTAGTTTGGATAGGCGGGGTTTTCCAACCCCGCCCTGCATATAAATAAAAGGGGACGCAACCCTTTTATTTATATCTATCTACCAAGCACCGCGGCGGATGCGCGCATCGTGGAGAACCGCCCAAATATATGACGGACCTCGGACAAGCTTGGTTATGTCTCCAGGTCCATCCAACGGAAGTTCACCATACGCTTTCTCGAAGTCGGACTTACTAATTCGGTAATTGGTGCGGCTCGGAACGAACTTCTCTCCATCAATTTCATACGTGAACGGTTTTCCTGTTTTAGTCTCGAATGTTTCTCCTTCATAAGCTTTGATTCTGTTCCAGATTTCTCCGAATAAAGGACGTTTCTCCGTCTCAATTTCTCTTTAGAGATCTAACTATACATTAGACAGGACCGATTTAGATAGACGATTTTGCTGTCTAACCATCCTTAATGGTTATATTATGCAGCAAAAAAGCTGTATAACTACAACCTGATACCAACATAAACAAGACGGAGCGAAAATTCAAGTCTTTCACTTGAGCCCGTCGTTTTGAATTGGATGGCATGAGGGTAAAGATGTATCCCGTGAGATACTATTATCTCATGGGATGTAGTTTCTAGGCATGTTATTAAAAAACCGCCCTGACTTGCGTTGCGATAATGGCATTCTGAACTGCATCAGCGTGCAATGTAAAGCTAAACCAATGCTGAAAAATAGGGTCAGGCTTTTGTAATTTTGTTATTTGCTTTAAGAAAGGTTTTTTGGAAAATAAGGATAAAGAATTACCTTAGTTTTGCTTTCTAAAAGCTTTATCGTTGTTCCAGTATTGTCAAAGCATAGGATCTTTGTTCAGGTAACTTTCATTCTAGATAATTCCAATCGAATGAACCACGAATCGATAGACAGCGGCGTTCAACCCCGATTACCTAAGTCATAATGACCTGAATAATTATGCTGAGCGTCTGGATATCGTTAAAAAGCTAGGTAGAATGAATCAAGGAGGGTACGATTATGAATACTATAACTTTACCTGCCCATTTTGATGGCAAGCAGATAAAACTAGACGAACCGTTTGAACTGGAGCCAAATACTAAACTTCTAGTCACTGTTTTGCCTAAAGAAGCGGATTACGAACAAGAGAATTGGCTTATCCTATCAAAAAAGAGCTTGGAAAATACATATGCCGAAGATGAGATTGAGTATTCCTTGAAGCTAATCAAAGAGGCAAATCCTGAATATGAAGGAAGGTGATGTAATCTTAACGCCGATTTCACAAGCGGATGGGACTGTAAAGAATCGGCCAGCGGTTGTCTTGCGTGAAATGCCACGATACCGTGATTTTCTTGTTTCCGGCATAAGCACTCAGCTACATCAATGTGTTGACGGTTTTGACGAGGTTATATCACCTGACGACGCAGACTTTGCAGCAAGTGGGTTATTATCCGAGTCGCTGATTAGACTTGGATTCCTAGCTGTGTTATCGCGTAAGAGTATAGCAGGATCAATAGGGTCAATTTCCTCAGAGCGCCATAAGCGCCTATTGAAAAGACTCGGCGATTATCTGGTGCAGACATAAACCGTCTAACGAGACTGTCGAAAAAGTATAAAATTTAACGAAATCTAAATTTTCGAAAAATTAAATAGTGTATTTATGGGCAGTTATAAGTGCTGCATTTTATGATTTTTGCCCAAAAGGGACTTTTTCGACAGTCTCAACTAGACGTTGCACTACAATTTCTTAATCTCCTCCACAATCAATGCTCCCATCTCCCGACATCCAACCTTTTTCATTCCATCCTCATAAATATCAGCAGTCCTATACCCTTTTTCGAGCACTTTTTTCACGGCGGTTTCGACCTCCTCTGCCGCCTGGTCCAGGTTAAGGGAATACTTTAGCATCATTGCCGAGGCAAGAACTGAGGCCATTGGGTTAGCAATGTCCTTTCTAGCAATATCGGGAGCGCTTCCGTGAACAATATCCTCTTTTCTTGTTTCTAAAGCTGTCATCATTCAATTAATTCGACTCTGGTCAAGATTTCTTTATCGTCATAGCCATTTTGCTAAATTGTTTATATTGAGACGCTGAAAAATGCCTCCTGCCAATAGGCAATGCCCTGCAAGACGGCGATGATATGGTAGATGACGATCATAGATGGCATCGAACTCAACGTATGGAGAGGCGCCTCGATAGACCTTGAATGACCCCGCGCCTGCGCTCATGTTTAGCAATTGTCCCTTCTCGCTCGCCGCAGTTATGAGCATTGCAAATGCCTGGCGGTATAAACCGAGTTCTATGGGCAAATCTATATCGTAACCTAGAACGGCGCCAGTCATTACTCCACCCTTACTACAGTAGGCGACGAAGGAATCTATCCGGCCCTTCTTCTTGAGCGCTTTGAAGGTAAATATATTTTCTTTTAGGGTGAGCGAGAAAAATTTTTCGTTGAATTGCGGATTTAAGAGTGAGTGCTTCCTTAGATACAAATCACGGTATAACTTGGTGATTCGCGTGATATCTGAATCAGTAAATTCATCCGACTCAATAATATCATATGGAGTGTTTTGCAGCAGCTTGCAGTCTCGGCTTACGTTTGAATTTTTCGCATAGGCTCTGCTGGAAGGATCCAGTATATAGACCTTCCTGCTCGCAACCATCTTATATCCGTTCTCCCGAAGAGCATCAAAAAAGCGTTTGTGCGTGTACTTATTAACAGACCGGAAGAAAATTGCATAATCGGGGTATCTTTTTTTTAGGTATATGGTGATTTGCTCAATCTGTGTAGACGATAATTCCGGGCATGGATTTGTCGTTAAGAGCCAATTATTTGCATAGACAACCTTATCAATGTGACTTGCTCTCAGGACTACGGCCGCAGGTAATAGCAAAGCTTTGAGTAACCATTGAGAAACTCGGCCATTCCGCTTTGCTATTTCTTCTAGTGTGTACTTGACATAATGTGAGTACGCCGAGCAGACATCGGAATTACCAGGTTTTTCATCACTAATTATCAGAGGGATTACTAATGCATCCAAAGTGAGGGCCACCATTTGAACATTGGCATTGTCTATATAGGACAGTGGACCATCCTTGATGAGAGGTATGAGATATTTTTTGGCGTACTGCGCCTGCTCATTTGCTGGCCAATGAAGATAGTGGATAGTATCTGCACCGAAGATATCAATTCTTGGGGACATAGAACAACCTCACGGAACATTCAAGGAAGAGGATAAAAATTTCATTTAATAACTGCTTGAATTCAAAACATTCGTCAAGCTACATGAAGAACTGATGCTCGGTTTCGAGGTCGGGCTTCGCACCAGCAGTTTCGTCTAACGGTCACGGTTAGCCGGCCGTTGAGGTACATACAAGCCGCTCCCACAACACTGCTTGACACTACAATTTCTTAACCTCCTCTACAATCAACCTCCCCATCTCCCGACATCCAACTCTTTTCATTCCTTCCTGGTGAATATCAGCCGTTCGATAGCCTTTTTCGAGTACGGTTTTCACTGCGTTTTCAACCTCCTCTGCCGCCTGGTCCAGGTTAAGGGAATACTTTAGCATCATTGCCGAGGTAAGAACTGAGGCAATCGGGTTAGCAATATCCTTTCCGGCAATATCGGGAGCGCTTCCGTGAACAGGCTCATAGATCGCTCCGCCGTGACCAATGCTCGCCGAAGGGAGCATGCCCAGAGAGCCTGTAAGCTGTGCGGCTTCGTCGCTCAGAATGTCTCCAAACATATTGTCTGCAAGTATCACATCAAAGCTCTTTGGCCTTCGGATTAGCTGCATGGCGGCGTTGTCCACGTAGAGGTGGTCAAGCTCGACATCCGGAAATTCCTCTTTGCCGATTCTGGTTACGGTTCTTCTCCAGAGTTCCATGACCTCAAGTATGTTTGCTTTATCAATGGAGGTTAGTCTCTTTCTTCTTTTCCTGGCAATCCCAAATGCCATCCTCGCTATTCTCTCAATCTCAGACGTGGTGTAGACAAGCGTGTTTACCCCTTTCTCTTCTCCATTTGAGAGATGTTCAATCCCTCGGGGAGTGCCAAAGTAGATTCCTCCCGTAAGCTCTCTTACAACCATAATGTCCACCCCTTCTACGATTTCTCTCTTTAAGGATGAAGCGTCTCCTAGAGCCGAATACACGATGGCGGGTCTCAGGTTTGCAAAGGCATCCAGCTCTTTTCTTATGGCAAGAAGTCCTCTTTCGGGTCTTATCCCGTATTTGAGATTGTCCCATTTCGGACCGCCCACGGCTCCAAGAAGCACGGCATCCGATGACTTCGCTTTTTTCAGAACTTCATCTGTTATTGGAACGCCGTAAGCGTCAATTGAGCACCCCCCAAATAGTGCGGTTTCAAAATCAAATTGGATTTTATGCTTCTCTCCCACTGTCTTGAGAACATCTAAGCTTACGTTTGTGACTTCTACTCCGATTCCGTCTCCTGGAAGAACAAGAATTTTGGGCACCTTAGTTCTCCTTTAAGTTATTTTAAAAATTGTTTGTTATTTTACCTGAAGGAGTGGTTGTTGAGGATTTAACAAATTTGGTTTAAGCATTTCCAGTTTCAATTTTAATTTGTTAAGGCATCAATACAACTTACACAGTAGTAGGAGCGGCTTCCAGCCGCGACATATCGCGCCAAGATGGCGCTCCTACGGTATATTAGTTTATTTGCGTAGGAGCAGAGGGATCTGAGGTAGCTACACAGAGGAGGGGTATTGAGGGAATCGTCTCCAGCCCCGATACAGTCGCATCAAGCCTGTCCTGAGCTTGCCGAACGAATGGTGCTCCTGCCAGTTAGGGTGCGCACTTGAAACAATCACAAAGCATAAGAAAAAGTCGAAAATATAAAAAGACATAGATTGTTTGAATACATGTGACGCGAAACTTAGAATATTTGAAGAGTTATATTTAATGTGATATAGAATTGTCTTGTTGGTCGAGAAATGGGCAAGAAAAGTAAAAAGTCAAAAGAAACGATAAAGCTAGAGCGAATGCCAAAAAGGCTCTTAGAAGTCGTCTTAATAAATCATTGGCTGAGGATGCGGAGTACATATTAAAGATAGTAAATTAGTGATTATAAGATAAAAGATTTTCAAAAACTCCTTAAGGCAGCTCCCGTGTCTACTCTATGAACACAGACGGGCAAGACACTGTGGATAACTTTTAAAGTCGCAAGCTGGCATTTGTTCACAATTTCCATTCTGCACGTTAATTTTTTCTATTAACTCATTGATATTCTTATTATTTCAAGGAGAAAGAAAAATCCTTATTCTGTGGATAAACCACAGAAAAGGTTGTTCTAAGTCTGTGGATAAGCTGTGGATTTCTGTGAATAAACTGAGGGAAATTCACCAACTTTAACCACTAGTTTCTTGTCCTTCAACGCTTCTAGTAGCTTGGATATAGAAACATTTAGAAAGGGATGAACCAGTTGCGGTGCAATCTCAGAAAGTGGAAGAAGAACAAATCTTCTGAGATGAGCTCTTGGGTGTGGGATCGTCAATTCCTCAGTTTCAATTACCAGGTGATTATAAAATATAATATCCAGGTCAATTACTCTCGGTCCCCATCTTTCTTCAACCCTCCTTCCTAGTCTGTCCTCCACGGATTGAAGAGATGCCAAGAGATCAGAAGGTGAAAGCTCCGTTTCAATTTTTACAACACAGTTAATAAAGTAAGGCTGGTCTTCCTTGCCAACGGGTTCGGTCTCATATATGGATGAGAGCGCAAGGACAGTTGCGAAACTTGATATTTCGCGAACAGCTTTAATGCAGTTTTCAACCCTGTCTCCAAGGTTTGATCCGATTGATATAAATGCTAAAGGCATTGTAATATATTAAATTGCTTTGTTGAAACCATCTATATTTAGATGAAAATATAAATAAATGAAATGTAGAGACACGCCATGGCGTGTCTCTACAATATTTTTCCACGCGCTCTATTTCACGTTTCGTAGATTATGAAGGTTTTCGATTTGCATCAGATCAACAATAAACAACACTGTTTTGACTATCCAGAAGCGATTATTTAACCTAATCTTTGAAAGGAGGGAAAACATGGCGGTATTATCAGAAAATGAAATAAAAGAAAGACTAAAGGATTTGGAAGGCTGGCAGTTAAAGGGAAAAGAAATCAGCAAGCTCTATACTCATAAGGATTTTGTAGACGCTATAGCTTTTGTAAACAAGGTTGCAATTCTTGCTGAAAAAGCAGACCATCATCCGGACATTTTGATCAATTACAATAAAGTCACACTTTCGCTCTCCACCCATAGCCAGGGCGGGGTAACGGATAACGATTTTAACTTGGCAAAGCGGATTGATAAGAAGTAAATTGAACGAATCTGCTGCGACTCCAATACTTGGCTCAAAAGAACAAAGGAAATAATGACCGTTCGCCAAGCACTCCAGAGTGATTCTAATGTAATTTGGAGCGTCTTTCTAAAGATGGTGATCTAACGACTGGTTCATCCTTCTCCAATCCCGTCGTGAGCTAAGCCTGCCATGAGCCAGGTCGAATGGTCGAACGGCTCAGGATGCACGGTCTATTTTTGTTTGTCTATTCTTCTCTATAACTTCGTACTCATCTTCTCTTAGTACTACGGTTCGGCCATCTTCTTCGAAGCGTTTAGTCTCATCCTTCTTCGATGGGAAGAGAAGACGAAGGAGCATAAATCCGGTTGCAATAGCCCCAATGACAATACCGACAAAAAGACCTAAGATAGCCAGTATGCTAAAGATTATTATTCCAAATAAAATAACCGGAAAGAAACCCCATGGTAGCTTTCCTCTATAAAAATAGATTTTATGATTTGTATTCAATTTTGTTCTCCTTGTACCTAAAGCTATAAGCCTTCTGTAATCAGCTCTCGGTTTTAGTTAAGGAACGCATATATGCTTTGCTTACGCGTAAGTTCATTCAACGATTATGCCAAGCATAATCTAAATCGGAACCTTTACTTTCTCGAGAACCTCTTTAATTACCTCCTCATCCCTTCCCTTTCCAGCCAGGCGATCGTGTTTCAGGATGACCCTATGGGCAAGGACGGGAGCTACCATCTCTTTCACATCGTCAGGAATACAGTATGTTCTCCCTTCCACAAGCGCATGAGCTTGTGCCACGCGCTTAAGGGCTATTGCACCTCTTGGACTTACTCCAAGCTCAAACACCTTGGGATTCCTTGTCTCTTTTATTATTGTCAATATATAGTCCAGAATGGAGTCATCCATGCGTACCTTGTCTACCATGCTCTGAAGGACGAGTAACTCCTCTTTCGATATAACGGGTTGAAGGCCATCCCATGGATTTGCAGGGCTAAACTTTAAAAGTATCTCCTTTTCACTTTCATAGTCCGGATACCCGATGCTTGTCCTGAGCGAAAATCGGTCAAGCTGGTTTTCGGGGAGAGGGAATGTGCCTTTATATTCAAAAGGGTTTTGAGTTGCAATTACCATAAACGGTTTTGGAAGCTTATGGTTTTTCCCGTCAATGGTTACCCTGGATTCGTTCATCGCTTCAAGAAGGGCACTCTGCGTTTTGGGCGTGGCGCGGTTTATTTCGTCGGCAAGAACTATATTGGTGAAAATTGGCCCGGGTTTGAAATTAAACTCACCGCTTTTTTGGTCGAGAATCGAAACACCAAGGATGTCTGAGGGAAGAAGATCACTCGTAAATTGGACTCTTTTAAATGAAAGGTCGGTAGATTTAGCAAGCGCCTGTGCAAGCGTGGTCTTTCCAACGCCGGGTATGTCCTCGATCAACATATGTCCCTGGGAGAGAAGGCCAATGATAGCCGTTTTTACTACCTCAGATTTTCCCTTTATAATTCCCTGTATATTTTTTTCTAGACTACGGATTTGCCTGGCAAGTTCAGATAATTCCAAGACCAATTCTCCTCTACGCTGTTGCTCCGCAACACTTTTTGTATTTCTTTCCGCTCCCGCAAGGACATGGGTCGTTTCTTCCAACCTTTTGCTCGCGTTTTACCGGTTTTTTCCTATCTTCGCCTTCTCCTCTGCTTAGGACCATGCGCTGTTGCTCAATCCTTCTTCTCCTCTCAAGTCGTTCCATGTCCACATCGCTCACGGGTTTTACTCTGAATAATTTTTCGCAAACGTCTTCGTTATAGCGCCCCATCATCCCTGAAAACATTTCAAACCCCTCTTTTTTATATTCGTATAGAGGGTCTTTCTGCGCATAACCTCTGAGGCCGATTCCCTCTCTTAGATGATCCATGCTGAGGAGATGATCTTTCCAGAGGTAGTCAAGCGTCTGAAGCATTATAAACCTTTCAATCTGTCTCACGGTATCAGACCCAAACTCATTTTCCTTTTCCTCATAAGAGCTACGAACCTTCTCTCTTACGAGTCCGTTTACATCCGCGCTTTTCATACCGTTTTCGAGAATCCCATCTAAATCCATCTCTACATTAAAACTCCGGTATATCGCTTCACTCAGTCCTTTTAAATCCGCATCGTGGGCATTTTGCTTTTCGGGAATGTAGTTAGGGATGCTCTCGTTTAATATTTCATCAATCATCTCGTATAGACTTTCTTTCAAGTTCTCTCCACCAAGAACCTCTTTTCTTTTTGTGTAAACCACATCTCTCTGCGTGTTTAAAACATCATCATACTCAAGCAGGTGTTTTCTTATATCGAAGTTCCTTGACTCAACCTGTTTTTGCGCGTTCTCTATGGATCTTGTGATTAGCTTTGCTTCAATAGGTTCGCCTTCTTCCCATCCCAGTTTATCCATTATTCGCGTAATTCTATCCGAGGCAAAAATTCTCATTAAATCGTCCTCAAGAGCCACATAAAAGCGAGAGGACCCAGGGTCACCCTGCCTTCCAGACCTACCTCTTAACTGATTGTCAATTCTTCTGGCTTCGTGTCGCTCGGTGCCGATTATGTGAAGTCCGCCCAGCTCGATAACCCTTTTCTTCTCGTTTTCACATATTGTTTTTGCATCAAGCATTGCTTCTTCAAATTGTTCTGGGGTTGATTCATTAGGCTCAGCTTTAAATTTCCTTCTCAAAATATCTCTTGCCAGAAACTCCGGGTTTCCACCAAGGAGGATGTCTGTTCCACGACCCGCCATGTTTGTTGCTATTGTAATACCTCCTATTCTTCCTGCCTGCGCTATGATCTCAGCTTCTCTTTCATGGTATTTTGCATTTAAAACCTGATGATTTATTTTCAACTTCTCGAGCATTTTGCTCAGCTTCTCGGATTTCTCTATGGAAGTGGTTCCTACAAGCGCGGGTCTCCCCATTGAATTAAGCTCTTTTATTTCATTGGCAACGGCGTTGAATTTCTCACGCTCCGTCTTATAGACCGAGTCGTCGTAGTCAATTCTTATCATGGGCTTATGCGTAGGTATTACTGCTACATCCAGGTTATAAATCTTTTTAAACTCAAACGCCTCAGTATCCGCCGTACCCGTCATTCCGGCAAGTTTCCTATACATTCTGAAATAGTTCTGAATTGTGATTGTTGCAAGCGTCTGGTTCTCGCTTTCGATCTCGACTCCTTCTTTAGCTTCAATTGCCTGATGTAGTCCATCGCTCCATCTTCTTCCTGGCATGAGCCTTCCCGTAAATTCATCTACGATAATCACTTTCCCGTCTTTTAACATATAGTCCACGTCACGGTGAAAAAGGTTATGCGCGCGAAGGGCTTGGATCACGTGGTGAAGAAGCTCTAGGTTGGCCGGGTCGTAGATGTTGTTTACTCCAAGCATCTTCTCGATTTTTGTCGAGCCGTCTTCAGTAGGGGTAACTTGACGGGTTTTTTCGTCAACCATAAAGTCAAAATCTTTCCTTAGCTTTTTTACAACTGTGTCAATTTCATAGTAAAGCTGCGTAGAATCTTCAGATGGACCCGAGATAATGAGCGGGGTTCTGGCTTCATCAATAAGAATGCTATCTACCTCGTCCACGATTGCGTAACTGTGCTCTCTCTGGACGTAGTCATCGAGAGAAAATTTCATGTTGTCACGAAGATAATCGAATCCGAACTCATTGTTTGTCCCGTAAGTAGCTTCGGCAAGATATGCCTCCTTTCTTGAACACTGAACCAGCTTGGTTTTGAAGGCAGACAGTGCATCAAGATTCTTCTCAGGGGGTATGTCAATTTCTGTGAACTCATTAGGCCAGACACTCAGGTCATTCTTCATCGCCCGTTCGGCTCTTTCTGGGTCCTCCCATTCAACCAAGTAAGAAACCTCATGATTTATTACTCCGACTTTAAGTCCAAGCAGCTTGTAAATCGGTCCCATCCAGACTGCATCTCGCCTCGCAAGGTAGTCGTTCACCGTAACGAGATGTGCACCATAGCCTGTAATTCCGTTTAAATATATAGGAAGAGCGGCAACGAGTGTTTTTCCCTCTCCCGTTTTCATCTCTGCGATTTTCCCCTGATGAAGGACGATACCGCCTATGAGCTGAACGTCAAAGGGACGCATCCCAAGGGTTCTTCTGGATGCCTCTCTTACAACAGCGAAGGCCTCGGGTAGAACTTCCCAAAGAATATCCCCGAATCTTTTAAAATACTCTTCTTCTTCCAGGTCTTCGCAGCCATTTAGTTTGCTCTTTATGGCTTCTTTGAATTTGTCTGTCTTGTTTTTCAATTCCGATGTCGGAAGCTTTATGAGTTCACTTTCAAACTCATTTATATTGGCAACAACAGATCGGAGCTTTTTAATTTCCCTCTCATTCTGAGAGCCGATAATCTTTTTCATAATATAGGAAATCATATTTTATTAAACCTCCAAATATAAAAAGCCGTTAAAAATTATAAGCTGAAAACCCCTTTATAACAAATGGTTTTGGTTATTGAATGAATATAAGTAGAATTAGTTGTTCTAAGATGCCTATTTCCTTCAAAAACTATAAAACAAAGCACACAAGCAAGTTATAAAATCTCAGAAAATTATAAAAACCTCTTAATAAACTGTTGAGCTTCATTTGTGACTCTTAGTCAATCCTGAAGCTTTGCTGAAATCAACTTGGGGAAGTCTCTAAATTGCAGGCTAATGCATATCTTTTCACAAATTTACAGCTTTATAAACCGTTTCAATTAGTTCTTCACGCTTATAAGGTTTGGTAATAACCCCTCTAAATCCATGTTCCCTATACTCTGACATCACAGGATCGTTCGAATACTCGCTCGATACTAATGCCTTAACCTTTGGGTCTAACTCAAGCAGCTTCTTGATCGCTTCCTTCCCGCCCATGCCTCCGGGGACGATTAAATCCATTATTACCAAATCAAATAACTTGCCGCTTCCCCTCCTCCTCTTATATATTTCCACAGCTTCATCTCCGTCTCTTGCAAACTCAACCTCATATCCCAAATGTCCTAGAATCTCTCCTGTTACGCCTCTTACCATTTCCTCATCGTCCATAACCAGTATCCTACCTCTTCCATTCCTGGCTTTTCTGTCCTCTCTACCCTCTCCGGCGGCTTTATCAGTTACAGGCAGATATATATGGAACCTTGTTCCTACTCCGAGTTCTGATTCCACCTCTATTTGCCCACTATGGTTCTTTACTACTGAATATGCCACTGATAGCCCTAATCCATTCCCCTTTTGCTTAGTCGTAAAATACGGATCAAATATCTTTGACAGGTGTTCTTCTCTAATCCCTATACCATCGTCCTCTACAGTTATCCTAACATACCTGCTTTCCCCTAACTGAATCAGTTCTTCCTCCCTGGCCATTATATTTTTCACTTTCACCCTTATCACTCCTCCCTCTGGCATCGCCTGCTGTGCGTTTATTACCAAATTGTGTATAACCTGACTTATCTGACCCTCATCCACCTCCAAAATCCATATCCCTTCGTTCATTTCGAACTCACACCTCACATTTGACCCACTCACTGCGAAACTCGCCGTATCCCTTATCAGCTATCAGCCGACAGCGATTCCTCTGCTTGCTTACGCTCGAAGATTTCCTTAATAAGCTCTTTTCTCTGGAGGAAGAATCTGTTAATTAGGGATGCCAACCGCCCGAATTCGGTTTTATCATTTTGGAGGCTTCTTATGATACTTGGGTCTTCTGCGTCTAAACTGTCAGAAATTAGATTTAAAGGATTGCTCACCCAGCGCAGGAGTGAAACGGATAGAAAAATCAAAGTAATCAGGGCAAAAATGGAGTATTGAATAAGATCGTGATTCAATGCCCGATTAAATTCTTTAATAATACTGGATTCGCTCTGAACATGAATTCGTACTATTGGTTTTCCATCCCATCCATTCAACGATTTTGAAAAAATTATGACACCTTCTTTTAGGTCGAAATCCCCATCCGGAGTTTTTGCTTCACTTACAGGAGTTATGCTTATGGTACTTTCCGTCAGTTTGGCAAGTTCCTCAATATAATCTCCATTCCATAAGCGTTCGACAAAGAAGTATCCGCGAATTGGAGTTTTTCTCTCCACATCGTGGGTTGGGTGAATCGTAGCTCCGCGGATTTCCATTAAACCCCGTGGAGAATTTAGAAAGAAATGACAAAAACGCTAGCTTCCTCTGAGCTCGACCGAAACTACCTTTGATACTCCCGGTTTATCAGAGGTTATACCTATTAGAGCGTTTACTGCCTGCATGGTTTTTTTATTGTGAGTTATGAGTATGACCTGAGACTCTTTTGCTATGTCTTTTAGTAAATCTACAAATTGAGAAGTGTTTGCATCGTCAAGAGGAGCATCTATTTCATCAAAAAGTAGAAAGGGAGTCGGTTTTACAAAACATGCGGAAATTATAAGTGCAATTGCAGAAAGGGTTTTTTCTCCACCTGAAAGCAGATTAACGGACTGAAATCTCTTTCCTGTCGGTCTTACCATGACCTCGACGCCGGTTTGGAGCATGTCTTCAGGGTTTGTAAGAATGAGTTTAGCCTCGCCGCCTCGAAAAAGCCTGCTGAAAATATCTTGAAACTTTTTGTTTATAACTTCAAAAGTCTCTATGAATCTTTTTTCGGATTCCTTGTCAATCTTGTTAATGGCTTTTCTAAGAGAAGATAAAGCATTTTCTAAATCGTCCATTTGTTCGCTTAGGAACTTTTGCCTTTCTTCCAAATTTTTGTACTCTTCTGGAGCAAGGAGGTTCACAGGGCCAAATTTTTCAATTCTTTCTTTGAGCTTCTTAAGCTTGGCGTCTTGTTCGCTATCAAAACTAAAGTCTTCTGGGGTCTCACTATCCACCTGATTGAGATCAAAACCGCTTCTGCGAATAGCCTCCTCAATGTGCTCGATTTCAATATTAATGCTATTTAACTGAAGCCCAAAGGCGTTCAATTTCTCCTTAGCTGAGTTGACCTCCTGTCTCAGTTTCTCTCTTTCTTCCTGAACCGTCTTAATCTCATGCCGGAGATCGTTTTTCTGATTTTCAGCTAGGGATAGTTCTTCTTCTTTTTCTATGAGAACCCCCAGGAGATTTTTGACCTCATTACTAGCATCTTCATCGGTTTTGATGAGATTTTGTTTCTCTTCTTTTTTCCGATCGATCTCTATGGTTTCAAGTTCAATTTTTTCTTCTATCTCTTTTCGCCTTTTCTCAAGCTCATCCAGATCCTCTTTGATGCCTTTTTCCTTCTCTATAAGCGTAGCATTTTCAACCCTTAAGTTTGTAATTTCATTCTCCAGGCTCCTCTCATCGTCCTCTGATTTTTGAACTTTCCCTTCAAGTTGTTGGAATCTTAGCTCAAGGGCGGCTTTTTCTTCCTGAAGTCGTTCTAGCATCGTCCGTATTTCTGTAAGATTGGTTTCTTTTTCTTCGATCTCGGAGTGGAATCCGTTTAGGTCAAATTCAATTATCTCATACCTTCTCTCGGTTCTTAGGAGATTATCTCGCAGGTTGGTTATGTCTTTTTTAACCTCAGCGTCTTTTATTTCACTTTCCACCGATTCTTTCTCAAGTTCCTCGACCCTGCTTTTGAGTTTTTCAATCGCTGCCTGATTTAATTCCATCTCCTTTGAAATCCGGGATATTTCTTCTTCAAGAGTTGAGGACTCAGCCGATAGTTCTTCGATTTCTCTTTTTCTCCCCAAAACGCCTTCTTGAGCAAATCCCCCTGAGATTGCCCCCGTCGAGTCAAGCAGGTCCCCATCGGGTGTGACAAAAGCGGTTCCCTCTTCCATTTCTTCACGAAGACCGAGCGCTTCTCTAATGGAAGGGACTACGAACACACCTTTTAGCATATTCTCGATTACTGCTGAGTCCGTCCCCTCAACCTTGATTATTTCCCAAAGCGGTAAAATATCCTTTCCATTCTTCTTAAAATCACCGTTTTTTCTTGTGCTAGTAACCGGGATGAATGTTCCCCTTCCAATGGATAATTCCCTTAGGGACTCTATGGCGCTTAGTGCTTCTTCGCTTTCAATGACAAGCGCCCATTGTAGCTTGTCCCCAAATGCTGCCTCAATCGCTTTTTCATAACCCTTTGGGACGGAAATAAAATCCGCAACCAACCCTAAGATTCCATTTCCCTTTTTTTGGAGAATAAATCTTCTTATCTTCTCAGGAAGCCATTCATAGTTTGACTGAATCTGCCGAAGAACGTTGAGCCTAGAATGGACTTCTTTAAGCCGCTCCCCTAGCACTGTATTCTCCTTATTTTTTAATTCCTGGTTTATATTAAGCTCCGAAAGGGAGAGTTCAGTGCTTTTTTTCTTTTCTTCGATTTGACTTCTTCGTTCTTGAATGTTTTTCAGAGCAAGCTCGAGTTCCAATATCAGAGAGCACGTCTTTTCTTTTTCTCTCTCCACATCTTCAATCTCTTTTTTGATTCGCTCTCTTCTCGATTTGAGTTCGTTTAATTCCTTCTCGTATCCAAAAGCAATGCCTTTTAGAGAGCTGGATTTGTCCAGGGTTTCAAATACCATTTTCCTCGTGGCTTCAAGCTCGGTTCGTATTCTTGTACCCTCTTCCTTGAGATTGAAAAGGGCTTCTTCTCTCTCTTTAACCTGGGCTTCCTTGGAAGATAAATCTATTCCTACTTTCTCCAGGTCGCTCCTTTTATTGTTGGTCTGAGTCTCTATTTTCCACTTTTCTTCTCTTAGTAACTTGTTTTCTCTCTCCAGTTTTTCGATGAATTCATCACTGCTTGAAGTTTCGTTTCTTACGAGTTCCTGCAGAGATTCATTTGCCTGTAAGTCCGATTTGATTTTATAAGTTTCCTTCTCCAAATCTCCCAGCTTTTGTTCAAGGAGAACGGCTTTTGATTCGAAGGCTGAGAAAATTGCTTCTTTGCCCCTGATTCGTTCTTCCAGACGATGAATCGCGCTTTCAGTCTCGGATTTCTCATCTGAGAGTGTTCTTCTTTCTCTCTGTAGTTCGCGGAGCTTTGAGTGGAGTATTTTTAGCTCAAGATTCTTTGCTTCCTCTGAGAGCCCTTTAAACTCCTCGGCGTCCTTAGCTTGTCGGTTGAGGGTATGCATCTGGCGGTTTACCTCGTTTATCACGTCTCTTACGCGTCTTAGGTTTTCCCTTGTAGATTCAATTCTGCTTTCGGTTTCACGACGCCTTGTTTTGTACTTTAAAATTCCGGCGACTTCCTCCACCAGGCTTCTTCTCTCCTCAGGTTTTGTAGTAATGAGATGCTCGATTTTTCCCTGATTTATATTGGAATAGGCTCTAGCTCCAATGCCAGTGTCTATGAACATTTCGGTTATATCTTTTAGTCTGCAAGGGGTGCCGTTTATGTAATACTCGCTTTCTGCTGACCGAAATAACCTGCGTTTGATTACAACTTCATCGAAATTGTTTTTGGGAACATCCGTTATTACAAGAGTAGCCTCAGCCATTCCAAGGGGTTTCAATGATTCGCCCCCGTGGCCTATGACCTCTTCCATTCCATCTGCTCTTAGCCGCCTGGGATTTTGCTCTCCAAGAGCCCAGCGTATTGCATCTAGTATATTGGACTTCCCACATCCGTTGGGACCCACTACGGCGTTTATCCCGCTATTGAATTGGATAACGGTTTTTTCATAGAAGGATTTAAAACCGATAAGCTCAAGTGACTTGATTCTCATCTTTTAATTGGCGAAGGTTATCATAATTAGGCTGGGCTGTAAAGAAGTAAACACAATCTAATGTGTTATGGCAATAGATAAATACCAGATATAGTGTGATTTTCACTTCTTAAATAAACTTGACCAGAACTTTTTCTCTCTTTTCTTATCTTTAATGTTGCTTTCGGATTTGCGTTGCTGTAGAAGGCGAAGTTCCCTCTTTGCTTCTATGAACTCTGGATTGTGCTGGACGGCTTTTAAGAAATTTGTCTCGGCTTTTTGGGCATCATCAATATGTTTATAGATGTTTCCCAGATAAAAATAATTCTCAGCAACGTTTGGGTTCATGCTAATAGCCTTTTCAAACTGTTTCTTCACCTCATTTATAACCCGGTCTTTATCCGTTTCTCCTAAAAATTTAGCCCAGGCGAGAGCGCCAAGGTAAGCGGCTTCCGCGGAATTCAAGTTGACAGCTTCCCTGAATTTCTCTTCTGCTTCTCTGTGCCTTCTCTGTTTAAGAAAGGACTCTCCTTCCTTATAGGCAAGTTCAGCGTCGTATATGATTTTAACCTGTGATTTGACTTTCTCCACCTCATCTTGAGAGTCATACTCCTTGCGTTTTTGGTCATCAGAGAGTGTTTCATATGCTGATGTAATTTTTGTAAAAATCTCTTCGGCTTTTTCCCTTATATCTTTTGTGAAATCGGGATGAGCGTCGGGATGGAATTTCTTTACCAAGCTAAAATAAGAAGTTTTTATCTGCTCTTTTGTTGCTTCTTTTGTAATGCCAAGAAGCTCATACTGGTTTTTTCCGGGCAGAGCGAAATATAAATTGAGGATTTCATCAATAATTGCTTGTTTTTTCTTTTTCTTTTCCTCTTCAGTTTGATGTGCCAAAGGATCTTTGATTTGTTCTATTTTGTTTTTAGCGGGTTCTTTATTGGTAGAGTCCAATTTTATTTCAATCTCTTTTCTGGGTTTCTTTTTTATATCCTGTATCTCGTGGGCTGTAGAGTCTATTGGTTTTAATACCTTGGCTTCATCATTGATTTCTTTACTGGGAGATCCTAATTCTATTTCAATCTGCTTCTTGCTTTTCTTATCTAAATCTATCGCTGGTTGCTGGACGAATGAATCTCTAGGCTTTTCTTCTGTAATGGCACGATCTTTCTTAAGATGTTCTGATACAGTTTCTGCAATTTCCTCCTCGAGTATGATTATATCTTCCGCATGAGTTTCGATTTCTTCATTTTCATACTTTCCTGCGGCCTCTTTTTTCTCAGCTGGTTTCTTGGAAGGCGGTATCTTAATTTCCGGGAAGGATATCCCGGATACTTTCAGAAAACCAAGTAGATAAAGGAAGTAAAGAAGCTTAAACGTTTCGCCCTTTTCAAGCCTGCTTGTTTTGACTATATCATTTATGTCCCCTTTTTCTTTAAGAAGCTGTATAAACCTCTGCTCTTTGGGACCGATGCCGATGGTATTTGTTTGTGCTTTTAGATTTGGGGTTAGCTCAATAGAGGGGTTTTTCTCTTTTTTAAAGAAGGTTTTTTCAATACTTTCTACATCTATACACCTTTTTAGGCCATCATATAAGATTTGAGGCAGGTTGATTTGGTAGGCGACCATTCTATCTTTAAAGTCACTTTCAGTAGTAAAACCGTATGTGCCCTGAGTACAACTAAAACCTCTTATAATCTTTTCCCTTACCTGAACCTCGAGAAAACTGTTGAGCTCGTGGGGAGAGATTAATCCCATTCCCACCAGAACCTCTCCGAGTCTTTGTTTGTTTTTCGTTGCGACCTCCAGAGCTTTTTCGTAGTTAATTTCGCTGATTTTTCCACTGTCTAGAAGCATTCTTCCAAGAGCCGTTTCAACATCTCCTCCTTCGGCAAAGACGGGGATACCGTCTACCAGGTAAACCCTGAGTTTATCCCTCGAATTTATTTCTAAGATACCGGTTCGTTTATCGCGATAGAGGTTTGCCAAAAGGATTGGATAAGAAACCGATTCAAGGTTTCCGTCTTCTTTCGTATTATCAGAAATGGATTCAGTTTCTTGCTTTATGAGTTTGGATAAATGCGATTCTAAAAAATCAAATAATGTATTTATCTGATTGGTTTCTTCTAATATGAGTACTGGTTTTATTTCCTCTTTTAATTGTCTGTACTTTTTAATGTTAACCAGTTCAAAATGCTTAGAGCTGTTTATTTTGTTAATAAGTGTGGGACTAAGTTCCTGAGAAGTGAGTTCAATTACAGTAAGGTCGGGTTTTTCATAAAACAGTTTGTCAATTCCCTCTTTGTAGCTTAATACTACCGCGGTAATAAGACCTCTTTCTTCCAGAAACTCCTTGACCATAAAACAGTAATCCCTATTAGAACCAATTATAAGCGTCCTCATCCCTATTAAGTTTTTCTCCATGGAGATCTATCCTTGAGGAGTAAAGAGGTTTTCATTGACAACTATTTTTGACTCCTGCCTCAGCTTCTGAATCCAATCAAGATAGAGCTCCCTTCTTCGTTTAGAAAGCTCGCTTTCTTTTAGCTCAGTCTTTTTCTCCTCAAACTCCTTGGGGTTTATTCCCTGCTTTTCTTTAAGAGATATGACATAGAATTTGTCATGAGCGCTATAGACCTTTGACGCCAGGGGATTTTTATCGGCAAGAGAGAAGGCGTCTATTTGTAGATCATCTGTGCTGATCTCGGCAATGTTTCCGGTACGCGCAAAGTAGCCGGTTTCTTCTAACTTAAGCCCAAGCGATTTTGCTATTTTTTCTAATCCCTCGCCGCTTGTTTTCGCCTTGTTAAGAACCTCCTCTGCCTTTGACTGAGCTGCCTCCTTCGCTTTCACGGACTTGAGTTCTTGAATGACTTCTTCCTTTGCCTCTTCTAGCTCTTCCAAATGAGAAGGTACTATCTTGGTAAGTTCTATGACCCATATGTTATCTTCAACCTGAGAGAAGGTCATTTCTCCCTCTCCAATGGAAAAAGCCCTTTGTATGATTTGAGGAGGAGTATCCGCTGAATTTGCGGTAGCGGAGAAGGGTTTGCTTTCTTTTACTTTCTCTAGGCCGTTTTCCTCGGCTATTTTACTCAAGGATTCCTTCTGAATCTGTTCTTCAAGTTTCTTGAGGAATTCAGTTCGTACTGATTCCTCTCGCTGTTTGTGAATCTTCACTTCTATCTCATTCCTCACCTCAGAAAAAGGTCGGACCTCGTTTTTCTCCGATTTGAATTCATTGGGATATGCATCGTAGTAAGCCTTGATTTCCTCTTCCGATAAGCTCACTCTTTTTGTTAAGTCCTCCGGGCTTAATGTAATGTAACGAATACTCCTGAGCTCTTGAGTTTTAAATTCTCTTTTATGCTCTTCGTAGTAATCTTTTATTTCCTCTTCCGTTGGTGAAAAAGAACTCATGAAATTCTCAGGAGAAAAGCTGACAAAGTAGACATTTACTTTTTCATTTTGCATCTTATAAAGATTAAGAAGCTCTTCGTCGGTGACTTTTGCCGTTGTGTTTATGAAATTTACGAGTTTTTGGGCAAGGAGCTCTTCTCTATATTTGCTCTCAAATTCTCCTACGGTTTCGTTAAGCGCTTGCTCCACATAGCTCTTATAAGCCTCGGCGCCTATAAACTTCCCGTCTACCTGAAAAGCAGGATTCGATCTTATGGTTTCACTTAATTCTTCATCGGTTATTCTAAAACCAAGCTGCTTGGCTTTTTGAGCCATGAGTTTTAAGTCAATTAATTGATTAAGCGCTGCAATGCCGATAAAATTAAAGGTCCTTTCAGGGATTTCACCATGTTGCTGACGAATCTGTCGATAAAAGATGTCCCTGGCTTTGTAAAATTCTGGAAGAGGTATTTTTTCACCGTTTACCTCAGCTGCAGTGCCCTGAGGAACGCTCTTTATCGAACCAAGCCTGGTAATACTAAATCCAAACCCAAAAATAAATGTTATCGCAAGTAAGATCAGAACGCCCCTTGTAAGCCAGCTCTGACTTCTTCTTAATAAATCAAGACTCATGTTCAACAATTCCTTTCAGTTAGTTATTTAACCACTTTTAAATCTATATCACTTACCGGAAAGTTTCAAGAATTGTGGTAGATTGGTATATTTCGTTTTTAACTTGACAGTCGGTGCTAGCTAACATATTCTAAAGCTCAGTTGGGACATTAATTTGATGGAACCAAAGTCAAATTCCCCCTATTATGATTTCCTTTCAAGAAGGTAAGCCTAATGATTACAGCCCTTGGCGGTGGAGTCGGAGCTGCTAAGTTTCTGAGCGGTCTCACTGGGGTTCTCGGCAGCGAGTCTCTTACGGTAATAGTTAACACCGGAGACGACATAAGAATAGCGGGGCTTAGAATATCCCCCGATGTTGATACAATCATTTACTGGCTTTCAGGCGTTGTAGACAAAGAGCGCGGCTGGGGAATCCGGGGGGACACGTTTAATTTTCTTGAAACCGTCTGGAGGTTCGGTGTCCAGACCTGGTTCAGAATAGGCGACCGCGACCTTGCAACGCATATCCACCGTACTCATTTAAGAGAGCAGGGTTTTACACCGTCTCAAGTCACGGAGCGAATTGCAAAAGGCTTAGGGATCGGCAACGCGAAGATTCTCCCAATGACTGATGAGGATGTAGAAACCTGGATAGTCACGGATGAAGGAGAAATGCACTTTCAGGAGTATCTTGTGAAAAGAAAGATGACCCCTCAGGTAAAGGGGGTGTTTGTAAAGGGAATAGAAAATGCAGGGCCTGCTCCAGGAGTTATTCAAGCGATAGAAGAGGCGAGATTGGTGATAATTTGTCCAAGTAATCCTATAATAAGTATCGGGCCGATTCTCAGTGTCAAGGGAATTAGAGATGCGCTCAGAAGGACACGGGCGAAGGTTGTAGCTATAAGCCCTCTTGTGGCTGGAATACCTTTAAAGGGGCCGGCGGACAGATTGATGAGGGGATTGGGACTTGAGGTTTCATCAACCCAGGTGGCAAAGCTTTATAGGGATTTTTTGGATGAAATGGTAATTGATGAGAAAGACGCCTTAGAAGCAGATTCGATAAAATCAATTGGACTGAAAACGCTGGTTGTTGATACCATAATGACCAATGAGGAAAAGACTGAGAAGCTTGCAGAAAATATTTTAAAACTCCTTAATGGATTATGATTTCCCTTCCCATCATTCTCTCCATATCCTAACGCACCATTTGAATCTAGCTTAAAAAAAGCTTTTATCTATCCTCATCGGATTCGATAGAGCGATTGTGGGTAGTATGATACAATTAATTTAATGTGTTCCGTATATGTAGACGGAGTCAGAGTGACTAAATTTGAAAAATCCGGTTCGGACTTGAAATCCCTTCTTGTCGAAGCCGGAAGGAAAGCCCTTGCCACATCCAAGTATCCAGAGCCTCAAGCAATTTTTATCGGCGCTATGAACCCAGAAGAATTTACAGGATCAGGCAATATTGCAACCTTAACGGCAGATGCTCTTGGCCTTTTGGGAATTCCCTCGATTCGCGTAGAAACCGCTTCTTCGTCAGGTGCGGCGGTTTTTTCAGTAGCATATACGGCTGTGGCTTCGGGCATATTTAAAAATGTCCTCGTAATTGCCGGAGAGAAGATGACCCATCTTCCAATTGCCAAAGCCACTAGAATCCTTGCCGAAGTAATAGAAATCCAGGAAAGGGAGGCCGGAGCAAGTATGCCCGCACTTGCCGCAATGATAACCCAGGCTTATATGCGCCGGCATAAAATCAGTCATGAGGGGATGGAAAAAGTCCTATCAACCATTGCTACGAAGAATCATTTTAACGGCTCACTAAATCCGCTTGCTCAGTTTCAAAAAAGAATCACTCTTGAAGATTATAAAAAAAGCAAGTTTGTCGCTGAACCCCTCAGGCTATACGACTGCTCTCCTATCACAGACGGTGCAGCAGCCTTGATTCTTACGAGAGAAAAAACCGATATTCGCGTTGTTGGAATAGGGCAGGGTACCGATACCCTCGGCCTGAGACAGCGGGACTCGCTTACTTCCTTTATGGCTACCCGTATCGCAGCGAAACAGGCTTATGAGATGGCGGGAATTGGGCCAAAGGATATAAACTTTGCCGAGGTTCACGATGCTTTTACGAGCTTTGAGATAATAAACAGTGAGGATTTAGGTTTTTTTGAAGAAGGAATGGGATGGGAAGCGGTTGAGGACGGAGTTACTCACATTGATGGCCAGTTCCCAATAAATCCTTCGGGCGGCCTTAAATCAAGAGGGCATCCGGTGGGGGCTACAGGACTTGCTCAGGTCGTTGAATCCGTATGGCAGATGAGAGGGGAAGTCGACCCTAAACGCCAGGTAGGGAAAGTGGATAGGGCTTTGACTCATTCTATTGGAGGCCTTGGAAATAACAACTTCGTGATAATACTCGAAAAAAATAACGACAATATTAAGCCGGCTCAAAGAAAGAGTTTTTATACCCTTCCGATTCAGATTCCAAGAAGCGCAGACCGGGATGATGCAGGTATTGACGGAAAAGAGGGAATTCTTGAAACCTTTACGGTTCTTCACGTTCCGCCTGAGGGGTTTCCCTCGCCTCTCATTCTTGGTTTTGTTCAGATTGACGGCAAAAGGCGCGTACTTGCCAGAGCTATGTTTCTTGGAAAATACCGCTTGGGGGAAAGGGTAAAATTAGAAAGAGACGGAAATTCGTACTTCTTCAGGAAGGTAACTTTTTTAGAAAAAGTTAAATACTACCTTCGTCAGCTAGTAAGAAGCGAAAAAGGTTTTAAAAAGTCACCTAATAGTTGGTTGAAGTAGGAATAGACCTCGTGTTAGCCCAATCAAATAGGTTGTGACGTCTAGCTGGGTTTTCCAGGACAAAGCGGATTACTCCCCAATTCCTGAGTCAAGAAAATCACTAAATTCACACTCGGGAGGATTAATACAAGGCTCAAACTCTGCTTGGTTGCTGTGGTCTAAAGCCATGCCGTATCTATGACCCAGTTCATGTTTCCAAAGGGGTAATTCCCCGCATCTTCCAAGACTGTTTTCCGATATTATTATTAAGTCAGAATTCGGGAAGAAAATTCCAGCGCAAACATCCCTATCCACAGCGTCACATTCAAAATTGAAGGGAACCACAAAAACCCTGAGTTCCGAGAGTGGAGGTACTATTTCCTCACCTTCAATTGGGAAATCGTCAGCACCTATACCTGGTCCCATCCCAAACTGGCACTCAAGAAAATCTGCAGCCATCTCATCTAGTGAATCCAGTATTACCTCGGTGTCTCCCTCCACGTCTTCTCTAATTGCGACCTTCATTTCATATCCTCGTGTTACCAAATCGAAGTTCTGAGCATTGGCATCCTGTTCGGTGATTTTGGAGTCAACCTCTCCTAGCGCGGGAATCAAATCGCTGCCGTTACAGGCTGAGTAAAATATTGCGAAAGCCAGTAGAGTTAATAATCCTAGGTATTTCATTTTGATATGCTCCTTTTCTAAGCTTTGGCGAAATAGAATACCTGCTTGATCTTCTGAGGACTATACCAAGAATAAATTGGTTTCCGAAGCCACTTTGAGTTTTAGGAATATAGTTAATCAGAAAGACATAATGTGAAAGCGGTCTGGTAAATACTGAATTAATGTTATGGTAAAATTAACAAGCTCATGAAAAAGTTAATAAAGAACTGGGTTCATATTCCAGGTCTTCACTGTGGCTCTGTGGCGATAAGAGACGTAATGACATACCAGGGATATAATCTGTCAGAAGCTATGTGCTTCGGTATTGGGGGAGGTCTAGGATTTTACTATACAGTGAGTGAAGACATAAGTCCTACAAGAATGATATTTGTTCGCGGCCCTGAGATGGAACCCACTTTTTTCAGCTTGATTGACAAGCCCACATCATGGAAGTACGAGACAGATGACGAAAAAGCACTTGAGATAGCAAAGGAATGGATAGATAAAGATATTTCAATACTGATCCAGACGGATGTGCGTTACCTCGATTACTATAATTCTTCCACAAACTTTCCTGGTCATGTTGTCTCGGTATGGGGATACGATGATGAAACGCAAACCGTTTTTCTTGCGGATACCGGCTTTGAAGGGCTCCAAGCAGTCTCTTATGAAAAATTTAAAATGGGAAGATCATCAAAAGCGCCGTCCAATCCGCTTGAGAATAACTGGTTTGAAGTGAATCCTGCAAAACCCATTAGGTCTTTATCTGAAGTCATACCGGAAGCTATTCGCGAAAATGCGCGAAAGATGATGGAAGGCAGACGAGGAGGAAGGGGAGAATCCGGCGTAAGAATGATAAAGCTCTGGGCTGAGGATCTTCCGAATTGGACTGATGCCGATGACTGGAAGTGGTGTGCGAGGTTTGGATACCAGGTAATCAAAAAAAGAGGAGTATGCGGTGCGGGGTTCAGGTGGATTTATAGGGATTTCCTAAAGGAGGCGGAAGAAATATTGCCTTCTTTGGATGAACTCAGGGTCTCTCGGGAAATGGATTTAATCGGGAATAAATGGAGTAACATATCTATGGTTCTCAAAAAGATAAGTGAAAAGGAAAAGCCTGATAAAAATCTGCTTAATTTTGCCTCGGACAAAGCAAATGAGCTATGGGAACTTGAGGAGCAATTTTATAGGACTGCGCTTAAAAGTCTATAAAACTTCAAGAGCAAAATAGCCAAAGAGGATGCTGAGAACATAGAAAATTTAAAAATCTTTTCTCTGTTAACTCTGTGCCCTCTGTGGCTAATTGTGAACAGCAACTCTATAATGAAACTGCTACTTTTTGACATTGATGGAACGATTCTTCTCTCAGGGGGCGCCGCGATCAGAGCTGTAAACAGCGCTTTTAAGAAAATCTACTCGGTTCAGAATGCCATGGACGGAATAAGAGCGGATGGAAAAACCGACCCCATAATCCTTAAAGAAATGTTTAACAAGAGTTTAAGGAGGGATTTCCTAGCTGAAGAACCAAATAGGGTTTTCAAAGAATACGTCATCTACTTGCGAGAAGAGATGGTAAGTTCTCAGGGTTTCAGGATAATGCCCGGAATTCCCGAACTCATAGATGTCCTTTCAAAAAGAAAAGATTTAGCACTCGGAATTGCTACTGGAAATATTCAGGAAGGAGCCTGGATAAAATTGGAGAGAGCTGGGCTCAATTTTTATTTCAAATTTGGCGGATTTGGCTCGGATTCGGAGAATAGAGAGCAACTAATCAGAATTGCGATTGAAAGGGGGAAGTCTCTTGCTAATCATAATAGAGAATTTGAGAATATTTTTGTAATAGGTGATACGCCTTTCGATATAATCCATGGAAGAGCCGCAGGAGCGACGCCGGTAGCCGTTGCCACGGGTTCCTACTCCGTTAATGATTTAGAAAAATATAATCCAGACCATCTGTTTGAAAGTTTCTCGGATTTTATGACCGTATTGAAAATATTTTAGGCTAGCCTTTGCAATATCAACTGCCCATGAGAAGACTAAATGATTCTTTTAGCTTTACTAAAACAGATTGTGCATCCGCAGCCAGTCGAAGGACACGTCTCTCGTGCAAGATAAATAGGTCTCATCCTCCGATAAACTCAGAATGGGTGGGTACTTATCCGCTTTAAGAACGGTTTGGCTAGAGGCGATTGGATGGAACTTATTCATTCAGGTCGATAGTTATTTAAAGTCGGAATAAAAATTAGTTTTTATTGGTAATGCTTAACAATGAGTTAGTTTTAAAATTGAACGATAGATTGTTAAGTGTGAATAAGAAGAAGAGAAAATAAAAAAGCGAGCACCCTATTAAAAGAGAAGCCCGCTTTTTGTTATTTTTAGTTTTGATTTTCTTAAAAATCTCCCATACCACCCATGCCACCCATACCGCCAGGCGGCATGGCACCAGGACCGAGATCGTCTTTTTTCTTCGGTTTTTCCGCTACTAAGGCTTCGGTAGTTAGTAGTAAACTGGCAACACTAGCTGCATTCTGCAACGCACTCCTCGCTACCTTCGTTGGATCCACTATCCCTGCCTCCACCATATCACAATACTCCAACTTGGCCGCATCAAATCCATATGACCCCTTTCCTTCCCTCACCTTCTCCACCACTATCGAACCGTCCCATCCTGCATTCGCTGCTATCTCCCTCAGCGGCTCCTCTAAAACCTTCTTCACTATATTCAACCCTGCCCTCTCCTCCTCATCTGCCCCAGTGAAACCATCTAACCCCTTTATCGCCCTTATAAATGCCACTCCTCCCCCTGGCACTATCCCCTCTTCCACTGCTGCTCTGGTAGCATTCAACGCATCCTCTACCCTTGCCTTCTTCTCCTTCATCTCCGTCTCTGTCGCTGCTCCTACCCTTATTACCGCTACCCCCCCAGCTAACTTCGCTAACCTCTCCTGCAGCTTCTCCCTGTCATACTCCCCTGTGCTCTCCTCTATCTGTGCCTTTATCTGCCTTATCCTCCCCTCTATCTCCCCCTTCTTCCCTCCCCCACCTATTATCGTCGTGTTGTCCTTGTCTATTATTACTCTCTTTGCTCTCCCCAAATCCTTAGATGTAGCATTCTCCAGCTTCATCCCCGCTTCCTCTGCTATCAATCTTCCCCCAGTCAGTACTGCTATATCCTCCAACATAGCCTTCCTCCTGTCTCCAAACCCAGGCGCCTTTACCGCTGCACACTTCAGCGTCCCCCTTATCTTGTTCACTACCAATGTCGCCAATGCCTCCCCCTCTACATCCTCCGATATCACCACTATCGGCTTCCCACTCCTTGCTACCTCCTCTAGTAACGGTACCAAATCCTTCATGCTCGATACCTTCTTGTCATACAACAACAACAGAGGATCATCTAACTCCACCTGCATCTTCTCCGCATCCGTCACAAAATATGGACTCAAATACCCCCTGTCAAACTGCATCCCCTCCACTACTTCCAGCGTAGTTTCCAAGCTCTTTCCCTCTTCCACCGTTATCACTCCGTCCTTTCCCACCTTCTCCATAGCATCCGCTATTATATTCCCTATCGTCTCATCCCCATTCGCAGATATCGTGGCTACCTGCGCTATCTCCTTCCTCCCCTTTACCTGCTTGCTCAGCTTCCTTACCTCCTCTACCACCACTTCCACTGCCTTCTCTATTCCCCTCTTCAGCTTCATGGGATCGTGTCCCGCTGCCACCAGCTTTATCCCCTCCCTAAATATCGTCTGTGCCAACACCGTCGCTGTAGTAGTCCCGTCTCCCGCTACGTCACTCGTCTTTGACGCTACCTCCTTTACCATCTGTGCCCCCATGTTCTCAAACCTGTCCTCTAGCTCTATCTCCTTTGCTACTGTTACCCCGTCCTTTGTTACTACAGGTGCCCCATACGTCTTCTCTATTAATACGTTCCTTCCCCTCGGCCCTAATGTCGCCTTCACCGCATTTGCTAGTGCATTTACTCCTTTTAGGA